>JADFOU010000327.1 GCA_022562655.1 candidate division TA06 bacterium | reverse complement strand
ATCATTACCTCAACCTACCGTTTGATCTTTCCAATGTTCTCTTTATATGCACGGCCAATCTGCTAGATACGGTTCCCCCGGCCCTCGCGGACCGCATGGAGGTCATTCAGCTCTCCGGCTATACCAACGAAGAGAAGCTGGAAATTGCCCTCAAGTTTCTCATCCCTAGACAATTAGAGAACAACGGGATCTCTGTCAGCACTTTGGAGATCTCCAATGACGCGGTGCTGCGCATCATTGCGCAGTATACCAAGGAGGCGGGTCTGAGAAATTTGGAGCGAGAGATTGCCTCAATTTGCCGTAAGGTGGCGCGTAAGATAGCGGAGGGAAAAAAAGAGCTTACCCACGTGACGCGCGGCAATCTCCACCTATTTTTGGGGCCGCCCAAATTCCTTCCCGAAACGGAACAAGAGCAGCACGAGACCGGAGTCGCAACCGGGCTGGCTTGGACCAGTGCAGGGGGAGAGGTCCTCTATGTAGAGGCCTCGCTCTCCAAGGGTCGAGGGAACCTCACCCTGACCGGGCAGTTGGGTGACGTGATGAAGGAGTCTGCCCAGGCAGCCGTGAGCTATGCCCGTTCCCATGCAAAACAGTTAGGCATCGAAGAGGATTTCTACCAGAAGCTGGACATTCATATCCACGTTCCGGCGGGGGCCATTCCCAAGGACGGACCTTCAGCAGGAATCACCATGGCGGTTGCTCTAATCTCTGCCCTCACCAAACGGCCGGTGAGTCGGGATGTAGCAATGACCGGAGAGATTACCCTGCGGGGAAGGGTCTTACCGGTTGGCGCTTTAAAGGAAAAATGCCTTGCGGCTTTTCGAGCGGGAATCAGGACGATCGTCGTCCCCGATAGGTGCCAAAAGGATCTGGATGAGATTCCCAAGCAACTCCGACGAAAACTCAGGTTCGTCCTAGCCCAGAACATGTCGGATGTCCTGGACGTGGCTCTCATAGGTAAGAAGAGGGCTGCCGGGGTTTTGAATTCGGAAAGAAAATCAAAATCGACTAAAAGGAAACAGTGGAAGAGTAGGGAAAAGTCGGCGGAGAGGGTGCGGAGAGAAAGGACGATTCCCCTTAGGGCCTAGATGAGATTGAGTGAGCTAGGGGAGTTTGGCCTCATTGAGAAAATTCGTAAGGCCACCCCAAAAGGTCGGGGGGTGCGTCTGGGAATCGGGGATGACGCTGCGTGGGTGGAGTGGAAGGAAAACTCCTTTCTCATCACTTCGGACCTTCTCGTCGAGGGTGTTCACTTTGATCTCAAATGGACTTCATTTTACGGTCTAGGCTATAAGACCCTTGCCGTGAACTTAAGTGACCTAGCTGCCATGGGGGGGAGTCCTGCCTACCTGGTGATTTCCCTGGGAATCCCTGTTGACTTCAATACCGAATATATAGAAGAATTTTACCGTGGGATCACGGCCCTTGCGTCCCAAAGTGGTGTGGCTCTAGTGGGAGGGGATACGAGCGCCTCGAAGCATTTCTTTGTCAGTGCCTCTCTGACCGGACATGCCCCTTACCGACCTATCACTCGAACCGGCGGAAAGGTGGGGGATGATCTTTATGTCACTGGAACCCTAGGAGACTCTGCACTGGGACTGAAGCTCCTCAGGAGGAAAGGGGGCAGGGCTAAAGGTCAGGAGTTTTCCTATCTTGTCTCTCGCCACCAGTTTCCAACCGCCCGTCTTCAGGCAGGGACCCTTCTGGCCCAGGTGAAACTGGCCAAGGCCATGATCGACATCAGCGACGGCTTGCTTCAGGATCTAGGCCATCTCTGTAAAGCCAGCAGGATCGGTGCAGCCGTTTGGGAAGAGGCCTTGCCCCTCTCTCGCCCTTATCGGTTTTGGGCAGGGCGAAAAGGTAGCCACTACGCCTTTACGGGAGGAGAGGATTACGAGCTCCTTTTTTGTCTCCGGCGCCGGGATCGGACTCGTCTGGAAAAGATCAAGAAACGGTTGGGTGTGCCAATAACCCGCATCGGGAAGTGTGTTCCTGCCCGTGAAGGTATAAAAGTCTTAAGCGGTGAAGGAAACCCTTTCTCTATTCCGATTCAGGGCCATGACCACTTCAAAAAGAGACTATAGTCCCCGCATTCTTTTTTGCTTGACAAAAGCTTGGAAAGGGAACAGATGGACAAAGAGCTGCTGGCGCAGCTTTTAGAAGGGGTCCGGCGGGGCAGGGTGACTGTCGAGCGGGCCTTAGAGCGGCTACGCCACCTCCCCTTTGAGGATCTCGGTTTTGCCAAGGTGGATCACCATCGCTTTCATCCGGTTAAGTATCTGTTTTTTGGGTAGTGGTTTCTTCCTGAACAGTTTTCCACGAAGATCGTAATCCATGCCGATAACTGGCGTGAGTACGTCTCGTTGCACTTGCACCATTATGCTGCTGCCTCTTGTTTCTTTTCTTCTACTTTAGGAGCTTCTTTAGGTTTTGCTTCTTCTTTCTTTTCTTCTTTAGCTTCTACTTTTGGTTCTTCTTTTGGCGCTTCCTTCACTTCTTCTTTTTTCTCTTCTGCTTTTTCTTTCTTTGGTGCTGCAAACTTTTCCTTGCCTTCTTTCAACACTTTCAAATTAATCTGAGCAGTCTTTTCATGCACGGTTTTGCCGGCAACGGTAAAACGGTACTTCACTCCCTTGCCTCTTTTCTTC
>JADFOU010000024.1 GCA_022562655.1 candidate division TA06 bacterium | reverse complement strand
GCAGTTCGAGCAGAGCGCCTGAAACCGCTCCGGTCCGGCGTCGCGATCCTGGACGATGCGTTCGAGTTCGCGGACGAAATCGGCCGGGACGATTTTGCTACGTCGGGTGTTGACGGCCCGCTCAATCGCCATCTGCTGCTCGGGATCAAGCCCCCCGGCCGCCGAGAAATCAAAGCGCACGCGCTCGGCTGTCTCGGCGTCGCGAAGGCCTACTGCTGTAATCTTTTCGGTGATTCGAACTGTGTTGAGACGAACAGAGAGGTCCAACACGGCGCGGGCGAATGGGGTCCGCTCGAACTCGCGTTCGGCGTCGGTCAGGCGGCGGACGGGCGGGCGCTTGGCTCGCGGCGTGCGGTGGCGGCCGAGTTTGACGGCCAGGCGGTCGCCGCGGGTTCGATGGTTCGTTGTGGTCTGCATGTTATCTCCTAGTAATTGAGATTCGAAGGCGACGACCGGAGGCGAGAATCGCACGAAAATCGCCCCCGGCTCGCCGCTCCCGCCCGAGAACTTCTCGGGTCGAGTGAAATCTGTCACGCATCGCTGAGCCCGAACTCCTTGAGGATGGCGTCCGCCTCGTGGTCGGGGATGGCGGCGAACCCGCGAAGCAGAACCTTATTCCTCGCCGATTCTGCCTCGGCCTCAGATGCTCCCATGCGGATGGCCGTTTTGTATGCGGCATAGCTTTTGACGAACGCGTACCTAACCTTCGCGTCGATCACCCCGTGCGGATCTGTCATGTCGGTTCTCCTGCGGATTGCGGTGTTGATTCGTCGGCGGCATCGTCCGCGCCATCGTCCGTCTGCTGATGACCGGAAAGGCCAAACAGGGCGCGAGCACGATCACCCAACAGATCGTCAAGAAGGCGTGGGAGATCGGGTTGATGAATATCCGTATTCCTCCAGAGTACGGCGGGCTGGGGCTTGGGGCTTTAGAGGACTGCCTGATTACAGAAGAGATCTCAGCGGGATGCACAGGGTTTAATGCCACCATCGAGGTAAACAATCTCTCTGAGATGCCTCTCATTCTTGCTGGAAGTGAAGAGCAGAAAAAGCGTTATCTCACTCCTATGGCGGAGGAGTTTCGATTGGCGGCGTACTGCATCACAGAACCGGATGCAGGATCGGATGTAAAGGGGATCAAGACCTTAGCCAAACGATATAATAACGAGTATGTGATCAATGGGAGTAAGGTGTGGATTACCAATGGGGGGGTTGCGGACTGGTATTATGTGGTGACTTATACAGATCCTGAAAAGAGTTACAAAGGAATGACCTCTTTTATTGTGGATCGGGATACTCCGGGGATTGAGGTGGGGAAGAAGGAGAATAATATGGGTCAAAAGTGCTCGGATACGAGGGCAGTGACTTTCAATGAGGTGAAGGTTCCAGAGAAGAATCGGTTGGGAGGTGAGGGAGAGGGGTGGAAAATCACGATGAGGGGCTTTGATCACTCAAGGCCCGCTATCTCAGCGGGAGCCGTGGGTCTTGCCCGGACGGCGATGAAGCACGCCATCCGTTATGCGAAGGAACGAACTGCATTTGGGGTTCCCATTTATAAACATGAAGGGGTGAGTTTTATGATCGCCGATATGGCGAAGGATATAGAAGCGGCAAGACTCCTGGTCTGGCTATCGGCATGGACCATCGATCAGGGAAAGAGGAATACTCTGGAAGCTGCTTATGCCAAGGCTTTTGCGGCGGATATGGCAATGCGAGTAGCGACCGATGCCGTCCAGGTCTTTGGGGGGTATGGCTATTCCCATGAGTACCCGGTAGAAAAGTTGATGCGGGATGCAAAGGTCTTCCAAATCTACGAAGGAACGAGCCAGATTCAACGGCTCATCATTGCCAAAGAGATTTTTGAGAGGGGAAAAGAGGGCTGAAAATAGTAGGCAGTAGCAGTAGCAGTAATTTATCTAAAGGGAGAAAAGATGGCTAAAGTATCTCTAAGTAGTGTGGAGAAGAAAGCGCTCATTGAATGGAGAAGGGATTTTCACGAGCATCCAGAATTAGCATACCAGGAGGAGAGGACCTCGGAAGTGGTGGCTCGAAAACTTTCAGAGTTTGGATACCCTATTCAGAAAAAGATCGCAGGAACAGGGGTCATGGGGCTACTCAAGGGTGAAGAAGGCGGAAAGACCCTATTGGTCCGGGCGGATATGGATGCCTTGCCTATTCGTGAAGAGAACGATGTGGAGTATAAATCAAAGAATGAAGGGGTGATGCATGCCTGTGGACACGATGGGCATACTTCTATGCTTTTGATGACGGCGAAGAAGATGATTGAGAAGAAGGATCTTAAAGGGACTTTGAAATTTGTCTTCCAGCCTGCAGAAGAAGGAGGGAATGGGGCTCACCGGATGATTGAGGAGGGAGTATTGGAGAATCCAAAGGTGGACGCTGCCCTGGGACTCCATCTCTGGAACAATCTACCTGTAGGAAAGGTGGCGGTCACGCCGGGGCCAATCCTTGCCGCTGTGGATGAGTTTGAGTTGAAGATAATTGGAAAGGGAGGGCATGGGGCGATGCCAGAAACGACGATTGATCCCATTGTTACCGCAGGACAGGTGATTACAGCACTCCAGACTTTAGTGAGTCGGAATGTCTCCCCCCTTGATACAGCAGTCGTAACCATTGGAGCCATTCAAGGAGGGACCGCCTTTAATGTCATTGCCAATGAAGTAGTGATGAAAGGGACGGTGCGGACGTATTCTTTAAAAATTCGGGATGAGATGCCGAAGCGTTTAGAAGAAATTGTGAAGGGGGTATCCTCAGCCATGGGGGCATCTTACAAATTGGACTATCGACAGGTCTGTCTTCCCACCATCAATGACCCCAGGATGACGGCTCTGGCTCGAGAGGCTGTGGTTGAAGTGGTGGGGGAAGAGAATGTCTTAGAAGGGGAGCGGACCATGGGTGGGGAGGATTTTTCCTTTTTCCTGAATCAAGTTCCGGGATGCTTCATCTTTGTTGGGTCTGCAAATGATTCGAAAGGGCTCAACTACTCCCATCACTCCTCCAGATTCAATTTTGATGAGGAGGCCCTCTCCATTGGTGTGGAGATTCTGATGAGGGGGATAGAGAGATACCTAATATAAAAGCTGATAGCAGTCAGCAGTCAGCATTCAGCCAGAAGCTGAAAGCTGATCGCTGAAGGCTGAATTCTACTATGAAAGCAGTCAGGATTCATGAACATGGAGGAGTCGAGAAATTAAAATATGAGGAGGCGCCGGAACCGAAGATCTCTCCAGATGAGGTTCTGATCCAGGTCAAGTCTTGCGCCCTCAACCATATTGATATCTTTATTCGAGAAGGTCTGCCTGGAATTAAGATTCCCTTTCCTCATATCTTGGGATGTGATATCTCAGGGGTTGTTGCTGATGTGGGAGATGGGGTTCGGAATGTAAAGGCTGGGAATGAAGTTCTTGTTTCCCCGGGGGTTACCTGCGGCCGCTGCCTGGAATGTCTGAGTGGGAGAGATAATGACTGCCGCGAGTATCAGATTCTCGGGGCTTACAAAATCGACGGGGGATATGCCGAGTATGTGAAGGTCCCCGGGGTGAATGTGATTCCGAAACCCGGAGACTTGAGTTTTGATGAAGCGGCTTCAATCCCTCTTGTCTTCCTCACCGCATGGCATATGTTGGTAACCCAAGCCCAACTCAAGGTCGGAGAGGATGTTCTGATCCTTGCAGGAGGAAGTGGTGTAGGGAGTGCAGGTATTCAGATTGCAAAAATGATCGGTGCTCGGGTGATTGCTACAGCAAGCACAGAGGAGAAGTTGGAAAAGGCGAAGGCGTTGGGGGCAGATGATCTGATTCACTATACCCAGGCCGATTTTGCTCAAGAGGTGAAGCGATTGACCCATAAGAAAGGTGTGGAAGTAGTCTTTGAGAATACAGGGCAGGAGACCTGGGAAAAGAGCATTTTGAGTCTTGCAAGAAGGGGAAGGCTTGTCACCTGTGGTGCCACCACGGGGTATCAGGCGATGACTGACCTCCGTTATCTCTATTCTAAAAACCTTGTCCTCTACGGATCCTTTATGGGTTCAAAAGGGGACCTTCTCCATCTCCTCAAATTTTTCGAGAAGGGAAAATTGAAACCCGTTGTGGATCAGGTCTTTCCCCTGAAGGAGGCAGGAAAAGCCCAACAGCGGATGGAGGATCGGAAGCAGTTTGGGAAGCTGGTTTTGGAGGTCTCATAGCCCATGCATAGAGAAGAACTTTTGGTAAAATTGGATCATAAAGGGATCTGTCCCTGGAAAATGGTGTCAATAGTGGAAGAACTGATACGAGTAACCTTTGAGCATGAAGAGGAGCATGCCGAGAAGATTTTGATTTGGCGACAAAGGAGAAAGTTGTAGGGGTAAATTCTGATTTGAACCTATGGGATCCTGCGGTTATCATCAGGAAGACTGGATTGAAAAAGGAGAGAAAATTGATTGGAATTCAGATCTTCTCGTCAGGGTTGGTGCTCCCCTTTGTATTATTCGGCAGTTTCCAGATCGAAATGAAACCGAAGATCTTTGCACCGGAGATTTCGCCCGGGGAGTGGATCAATTCGGAACCGTTAAAGTTGAAAGATTTGCGAGGGAAGGTTGTGCTCATTGACTTCTGGGAATATACCTGTATCAACTGTATCCGAACCCTTCCTTATGTCAAGGCGTGGCACAAGCGATACAATGATCAAGGACTTGTTATCATCGGCATTCATGCCCCGGAATTTCAATTCAGTCGTGAGGGTGAGAATGTAATAGCAGCCGTGAAGAAGTTTGACATTCCTTATCCGGTTGTTTTAGATAATCAATATCGGACCTGGCGAGCTTTTGCCAACCGTTACTGGCCTACCAAATATCTCATAGATAAAGATGGGGTGATCCGCTATTCTCACTTTGGTGAGGGGAACTATGAGGAAACAGAGGAGGCTATCCAGGGTTTACTTAAAGAATTGAATCCAGACCTTGATTTTGCTGAACCGATGTCGCCGATTCGCCCCACGGATATACCGGGCGCAGTCTGTTACCGGGTTACCCCGGAACTCTACCTGGGATATCAGAGGGGGAGGATTGGGAATCGAGAAGGGTTTCGTCCAGGAAAGTTGGTGGGATACTCTCCCCCTGCAAAACGGGAAGAGGATATCTTTTATCTTCAAGGCAAATGGTTGAATGGAGCGGAGAGCATCCGATATTCAGGGGAGGGAAAGGGTTCCCTTTCCCTTCGATATACTGCTGCCGAAGTGAATCTGGTGATTAAGCCAGAAGGAGAGAATGGGATCAAGGTCTTCATTACACAGGATGGGCAACCTCTTTCAGACAAGAACAAAGGGGACGATGTTCTCTACGATTCTGAAGGAAAAAGTTATCTCATGATCGACGAACCGAGAATGTATCGTCTCCTTAAGAACAATAATTTTGGAACCTATGATTTGGAACTTACCTCAGAATCTAAAGGATTTTCTGCCTATGCATTCACTTTTGTTACAGCCTGTGTTGTACCTGAAAATAAGAATTGACAATTCAAAAAATCAATGCAGGTTTAATAATTCGAATTTTCTTTAACCTGAATTGAGCATTGACTTTATTCTATGGTTGAAAGAGAAAAGACCTCGCTGAATCGTCAGATCCTCATACTCGTGAGTGACCTTTTCCTCAGCGTTAAGATTGGAGCTCTGCTGAAACAGTTAGGATATTCTTTTCAAGTGATCGTTTCGGAACCCGATGCCCTTCGGATCCTTCAAACAACAATTCCACGCATGATTATTTTGGATCTCAATTTTCTCCATGATGGACTGAAGATCATCCAGAGGGTTAGAAAGGAAAAGGCGACGAAGGATATTCCTATTTTCGCCTTTAGCCGTCATACCGAGAAAAAGGTTATGAAGAAGGCGAAGAGTTTGGGATGTACGGAGGTCTTCTCTCGTCCAGAGTTCTTGAAAAAGCTTCCTTCACTGGTCAAGTCCGCCTCAGGCGGACAAAAGGAAGGTTGATGAATCAGAAACTTATAGGAAGGGATTATCGGTTTATTGGGATCTGCCTTTTCATATGCGCTGTTTCCCTTGTCATCGGGAGCAGATATTTCTCAAAGGCATTTCCTGAAGCATCCATTGATTTCCAGGTGACACGAAACAGCTCTACCCCCATTGCTTTAGAGTTTCTCGAAAAACAGGGAGGGGATCTCTCCGGTTACAAGCACAATGCCATCTTCAGTCACGATGATCAAGCAAAGGTTTTTTTGGAAAGGGAGATGGGGTTGGAGGAAGCCAACAAAATCATGGGGTCCCACGTCCGGCTCTGGCGTTGGCGTCATCGGTGGTTTAAACCTCTTCAGAAAGAGGAGTTCAAGGTGGACATCAGCCCGAGAGGGGAGTTGACGAGGTTTGTTCATCTCATTCCCGAGGAGAAGGAAGGGGCGGATCTCAACCAGGAGGAAGCCCTGCCGATTGCTCAAAAATTCCTCAGTGAAGAAATGGGAATTTCTCTCCTATCGCTCGAGTTTGTAGAGGTGTCCACAGAAAAGCGACCCAACCGAACCGATCATACCTTTCTCTGGAAGGAGAAAGATTTTGAGATCAAGGATGCAACGTATCGGAAAGAGGTGAGGATTCAAGGAGATAAGGTTGGAGGATATCGTGAGTTTCTGAAGGTTCCGGAGAAGTGGACAAGGGATTACGAAAAACTCCGTTCACTCAACCATACCACAGGGATGGGTGCCGGCTTATTCTTGTTTTTGACCCTTCTGGCGATGCTCGTTGTCTTTGTGAATAAGGTAAGAAATAGAGATATACGGTGGAAAACGGCTGCAATCTTCGGAATAATTGGATTTATATTGCAATTTATTTCCCGATTAAATGCCCTTCCCATCATTGAATCCACATACATCACTACTGATTCCTATGGAAGTTTTCTTGCAAATCAAATCTTTCTTACCGTTCTAAATGCCCTTCAAAGCGGTCTTTTAATTTTTCTTCTGACTTGCGCAGCGGAGCCCCTATATCGTGAATACTACAAGGGAAAGATCTCTCTTACGAATCTCTTCCGATGGCGTGGGATTCGTACGAAAAAATTTATCTTAGGAACAATCCTGGGAATCACCCTTACTTTCTTCTTCTTTGGTTACGAGACCATATTCTATCTCATTGCCCAGAAATTGGGTGCCTGGGCTCCTGCAGAGATACCTTATAATAATCTTTTGAATTCAAAAATTCCCTGGATATTTGTCCTGACTTTCGGTTTTTTCCCTGCCGTCTCAGAGGAGTTTATCTCCAGGATGTTCTCTATTCCTTTCTTAAGCAAGTTCCTCAAATCCACCTGGTTTGCCGTCCTTATCTCGAGTGTCATCTGGGGGTTTGCTCACGCCAATTACCCCAATCAACCCTTTTTCATTCGAGGCATCGAGGTGGGGATCGTTGGAATCATCTTAGGGGTTACTATGGTCCGCTTCGGCATCTTACCTACCCTCATTGCCCACTACACCATTGATGCTCTTTACGCTGCCTTTCTCATGTTCCGCTCTGGAAATCCGTATTTCGTTGTTTCTGCAGCACTGGCATCGGGGATTATATTGATTCCTCTTATTGTTGCTATAGGGTGTTATCTCAAGACCAAAAACTTTGTCAGTGACGAAGAACTCTTTAATGAAATTGAAGGGACATCCGTTATTCCCAGAATTGAAGAAAAAGTCCGAGAAGTTCCGGCTGTCGCTTATCATCCTCTTACCAACAAACGAATTATAATGGGGTTCATTGCAGTTGCTCTTCTTCTAAGCCTCTTTTTTATCAAAGTGGAAAAGTTTGGAAATTTTGTGGATTATTCCATTGCAAAGGGGGAAGCCAAAGAGATTGCCGATAAATTTCTTCATTCTCAAGGGGTCAATATTGAGGAATACCGTTTTGTTTCTTATCAGCACAGCCATTTTAATCGACTTGCGGCGAAGTATATCCTTTCCGAGAGAGGGGTGAATGGGTTGAATCATGTCTTTGGTGAGAAAGTGAAAACTTTCTTCTGGGCGGTTCGATATTTTAAGCCGGAGGAGAAGGAAGAGTACCAAGTCTATATTGATCCTGTGGCGAAAGAGGTCTATACCTATCAACATCTCATTGAAGAGGAGGCGGAGGGGGCTGATTTGGAGGAAGAAGATGCTCGGGAGATTGCGGAGGGATTCCTGGAATCCAGGGGGACCGTTTTGGCTGACTATGAACTGAAAGAATCTTCGTCGGAGAAGAAGAAGGCGAGGAGGGATCATACCCTTGTGTGGGAGATGACAGAGGAGAGCGGGGAGAATATTAAAGAAGCGAAGTTTCGGGTGAAGGTAGAAGTCCAAGGGGACGAGATTGCCAGTTTCACAAAGTATGTCAAACTACCCGAGGAATGGGAGAGGGAACGGGAGAAAAGAACCATTGTCAATACCGTTCTCAATGGATTGCAGATTTCCCTTTGGGTCTTTCTTATTCTCTTCGGATTATGGGTTTTCGTTGGTCAGGCAAGGCAAGGGAAAATCCGTTGGAAAACTATAATCAGGATCACTCTGATTTTAATGGGAATACAACTTTTAGCCTTTTTAAATTCATATCCCACATTGGTCAAGAATTATGACACCGCCATTGCTCTCAATATCTATACAATGACTACCGTAATGGGCCTCGCCTTTGGTCTTATCATTATCTTCCTCTTTTCTGCCCTCGCCTTCGGATTGATCACTTCTCTTTACCCTGACTCTATCCACCTGTTTAATAAAAAGAACCGGATCCAATGGGCAAGGGACGCCATTCTCTCTGCCTTGCTTATGGTTGGGGGCTCCTGGGGGCTCTTACAACTCCGGCACTTCCTTATAGAGAGATTTCCCAAAGTGGTTTTAATATCGTCACTCCCTCTTCCAGAATATATTGAAACGCCCCTTCCTTTTCTTGCCTCTTTCAGTAGTGTTTTATTAAAGACCATTGCTTTTCTTGCATCTGTGGGTTTGATCATCTTCCTCATTCGAAATTTTATTAAAAAACCCATTTATCTTGTCATATTAACTCTCTTGACTTTGGCAGCATTCGGATCCGGGGGTGCAAAAACCATAGGGGAGTTTCTCTTCGGTTTCATATATCTCTCTATTTCCTTGGGTCTCTTCTTCCTCTTCATCAAATTCTTCCTGAGAGATAATCTATTAGCCTATGCCTTGAGTGGTTTTCTCTGGATTGGGACTCATACGGCTTATTCCCTATTTTCTCAATCTGCTGCAGGTATTAAGATAAACGGGGCAATCTTGTTTGGAATTTTGATTCTCCCATTGCTTTGGCTCACTTACACCGTTTTTTTCAATCCAGAAAGGGGATAGTGATGAAATATAGTCTACTGTTTGCAATTTCAGTCCTCTTGGGTTGCACCGTCCAAACAGGTTCGAAAGAGAGTGAGGATCTGTTTAGAGGCTATCTCCTATCTCCTGAAAGGATAGATGGAGATTTGTTGAAACAATTGAAGATGAAGAACTACAGTTCAATTGTAGTGGACATATCCAATTTGGATGAAAAGGTCAATATGCGGACGATCAAAAAGGAGATTGACAGAGAGGGGTTGAAGGTTTATTATTGGATTGGGGTAGGAAGGGATATCCTTGCAGCAAGCAAACACTCGGAATGGCTTCACCGTCCACACAAACTCAATTTTTATGGGAATAAACCGGTTGTGGTCTATCCCTGGGTTTCAATCAACAATTTCGAGGTTTTTGAATACGAATTTAAGAAAGTGAACGGTCTGGTGGAAAGAGCGGGGAAAGAGGGGGTGATGGGGGTCTTTTTGAATGATATCCAATCCGCTCCAGAGGGGTGTGGATGTGGAAATGCCCTCTGCCGTATGTGGGATAATTCCATTGGAGCAAAAATCTCTGGTGAAGAGCCTATCTTTTTCGGTGAAAACCCTATCGCACCGTTTAGATTTGTACAGGCGGTTGAAAAGGTTTATCCTCAATTGGAAGTGATTCCGGTCATTGTAGAGGAGTGTGAGGCAGGAGTGACTGTTGGAGGGGTTAAAGATCCGGAGACCACTTTAGGCTATGGTCGAATCCTCTGTGTCCATCCGGATGGTGTGGATACTTATCCAAAACTGATTCGAACTTTGGGTTCCCTGAAAAAGGTTGGGTTGCTCTCCCTTTATAAGGTTTTTGAACGGGATGACCCAGCCTACGGTCCTGAAGCTGCCTGGACGGGAGCTATCCTTGAGAGGTATCACTCTGTTGACCCGGATCAGAAGGTCATTTCAATTCTTCAGGGATGGGAAGTGACGGAGAAGGAGATAGAGGCTCAGATTGAGCAGGTTCTCTCCCATGGGGCTTCAGGCTATATCGTCGCGGGTGAAGAGATTGATCAGAGCTGGACGGTCATCGAAGAGAAGAAGATGAAAGGAATTAAAATTTGATCAACGGATTAAGCGAATTAAGCAGATTCAATCCGGTCAATCCGATGAATCCATTGAGATAAAGGAGGTAGAGAAATGGGGATGACATTGACAGAAAAGATTCTTGCGGGACGTTCGAATCAAAAAAGTGTTAAAGCGGGAGATCTCATATTTGTCAAACCAGATTTGATGATGGCGACGGACATTTCGTCTCCCCTCACCATAAAGGTTTTCAAAGAGATGGGGGCAGAGAGGATTTCTGACCCATCCAAAGTAGCGCTGGTGCACGACCATCTGATCCCTGCCAAAGACATCAAGTCGGCTGATCTCTCCAAGACGATGCGACTCTTTGCCAGAGAGCAGGGGATCAAGCACTACTTTGAGGTGGGGCGTTCTGGAATTGCCCATGTTCTCCTCCAAGAAGAGGGGCTCACCCTTCCCGGGGATGTGATCATTGGAGCGGATTCCCACTCCTGCACTTATGGGGCAATGGGTTGCTTTGCTACAGGGGTTGGAGGTACCGACCTGGCTGCGGCATGGGCCCTCGGAGAGATCTGGCTGAGGATTCCAGAATCCATCAAAATCGTTTATAAGGGGAAACTCTCTGAATGGGTGGTAGCGAAGGATCTCATCCTTCTCTTTATCCGGGATATTGGGGTGGATGGGGCGGTCTATAAGGCTCTCGAGTTTGGTGGGGAGACGGTGGAGAACCTTTCTATGCAAAGTCGCTTCACCCTCACCAATATGGCGATTGAGGCGGGTGCAAAAAATGGGGTGATCAAGGCAGACGACACCACCGTAGAATATCTCAAGGGAAGGACGGAAAGGACCGACTTCATCCTCTATGAACCAGACTCCAATGCGGAATACATCCGGACCTTTGAATACGAGGTCTCAGACCTTGAACCTCAGGTGGCCATTCCCTTTCTCCCGAGCAATGTCTTTCCCCTCTCGGAAGTGGAAAAAGTGAAGGTCGATCAAGTCTATATCGGCTCCTGTACCAATGGAAGGATTGAAGACTTTCGCCTTGCGGCAAAGGTGATGAAGGGGAAGAAGATTCATGATGAACTCCGGATGATCATTGCACCGGGGAGTGACAATGTCTTCCAGCAACTTCTTGTGGAAGGGCTCGCCCTCCAGTTTAAGGAGGCTGGGGCTGTCATTGGGTCAACGACATGTGGAGCCTGTTACGGGGGGCATATGGGGGTCATGGGGGAGAACGAGGTGGGCGTATTTACGACCAACCGGAATTTTGTGGGTAGGACGGGACATCCCACGGCAAGGATCTATCTCACCAATCCGGCCGTTGCAGCTGCAACAGCTGTGATGGGGCGACTGGCAGATCCAAGAGAAGTTGTTTGAAACGGAGGAACCACGAGATTTCACAGATTTTCACAAAATTTCAGTCAATAAAAATTAAGAATTTCTCAGTGTCAATCTCGTGTAATCTTGTGGTTAAAAAAAATGGATCCTGAAGCCAAGAAGAAGGCACTGCGGATGATCAGCTATGGGCTCTATGTTCTGACGACAAAATATGAGGACGAGATTACTGCGGGTACCGTCAACTGGCTTTCTCAAGCCTCCTTTGAACCTCCTATAGTGATGGTTGGAATCAAAAAGGATAGCAGTCTCCATCGGCTCATCAAGAAGAGCAATACTTTTGCAGTTCATATCCTTGGGAAGGACCAGAAAAAGTTTGCTCAAAATTTCTTCAAGCCTTCAAAAGTGGAGGGGAATAAGATCTCAGGGGCACCCTTTGAAATAGGCAAATCAGGATCTCCTCTCCTCTTGGATCCACCTGCCTTTTTTGAATGCAATGTGATCGCCTCTATCGAAAGAGGTGACCATACTGTATTTGTGAATGAGGTGATAGAGGCTGGTGTTCGACGGGAGGAAGAGCCTCTGGCGATGCGAGACACAGGTTGGTCTTATGGAGGGTGAGTCTTGAAATAAAGATTCATTTTAAAAAGAAAAATTAGCATTTCAAAATTATCATTGTTTACAAAGAATTCTCATGAAGTCCTCAAAAGCACTGGGGGAGCCCGTTAAAGTCAGTAATTGGTTGTTGGCTATTTGTTGTTAGACTGTCAGAAAACCGACAACCAAAAACCAAAAACTTTAATGGGCTGAGAGGACAGAAAGTCGACCCCTGGAACCTGATCCGGCTCATACCGGCGGAGGAAAGTGCACTCTTCCCATCCTCCCTCTGCACCCCCCCGGTGACTGGAAATTAGCGATTGGAAATTAGAAGATCGTAATAGATAATAGAAATTGGAAATTGGTTACAGGGGTCGATTTTTCTAATTTCGAATTTCCATTTCTCCTTCGTCCGCCTGCCGAGCCCGAACCCTCCGCACTGCCCTCGGCCAGGGAAGCGGATTCGATTCTAATTTCAAATTACGAATCACCCATTACCAATGTCTTAACTCCGTGAAAGATTTAATCGAAAAACTTTTAAGAGATTTGGGTGAAGATCCAAATCGGGAAGGTCTCTTGAAGACCCCGGAGCGGGTTGAACGGGCCTTGAAGTTCCTCACTCAGGGGTATGGGAAGGATGTGAAAGAAGTTCTGAATGGTGCCATCTATCCTGTGGAATACGATGAGATGGTTCTGGT
>JADFOU010000326.1:1602-2664 GCA_022562655.1 candidate division TA06 bacterium | reverse complement strand
AAAAGATAGCCAGATGGCAGAGGCAGGCGTCGTCTATGTCCGTGGCAATGGTCCCTTCTGTAACCACGGTGGGTTAAGAAGAGCCCTCGCGGGTGTTTCTCTTTCTCCTGCTGTTGAGGAGGTAAATAGTGAGAAGGCCGGCAACTATTAAGAGGAAGCCGATCTCTGCTAGCTTAACTCCACTGGTGACCGCTTCGAGACTCTGACCAAAGAGATATCCCACCCTGCCGATAATAAGGGCCCAGGTGAAAGAGCCAATCAGGTCAAAGAAGAAGAAGCGCCAGAATCCCATTCCAAGGTATCCTGCAGTCATGGCGCCGGCAAAACGGAGCCCGTAGAAGAAACGGACAAAGAAAACCGATTTCCCGCCGTGGCGATGAACAAGCTCTTCTCCTTTAAATAAGCGATGCTCTCCGATAAAGTTGAGGCAACGGGCAGCCAAGGGATGTCTGGTCCCGACTCTCTGGCTGCGGCCGAGCCAGTAAAAAAGGTTATCTCCGATAATAGCGGCCAGTGTGGCGGTGAGTACCATGGCGGTGAAGTTTAAAGATCTTTCGTAGACGAGAAATCCGCCAGCGATCAGGACCACTTCCCCTTCGATCAAGGTCCCGAAGAAGATCACCAGGTAACGGTACTCAACAAAATATTGGAGCAGGGTCTCCATGGTAACAGTAAAGATAGGCTCTTATCACTCTTGTCGATTTAAGGCCTTTCGAATTGGTTTACAGAAAGCTATGGAGAGGAGTGGAAATTGGAGCAGGTAAAGAGTCATGGAGGCGGCGAGCGGATTCGAACCGCTGCATCGAGGTTTTGCAGACCTCTCCCTTAACCACTTGGGTACGCCGCCCTCAAGGCACGTGTAACATAAATTTTCCTTTACATTCAAGTCCAGGCCGAAATTATTGACAAGCGGAGACGAACCAAGTAATTAATTAACAGAGAGGTTGGGAGGAATATTTTTAATGGCGACGATGATCACTGCCGAGTGTATCAATTGCGGGGCATGCGAACCCGAGTGTCCCAACAATGCCATCAGTCAAGAAGAAGAGATCTACGTTATAG
>JADFOU010000326.1:0-1592 GCA_022562655.1 candidate division TA06 bacterium | reverse complement strand
AGAGTGCGTCGGATTTCACGACTACGAGGCCTGCGCTGCCGTGTGTCCTGTGGACTGTTGTGTAACGGACCCTAACAACTTGGAGACCGAAGAGCTCTTGATTGCCCGGGCGAGGAAGATTCACCTGGATGTCCATTTCGACGCAAATTTTGAATCCCGTTTTCGTAAAGGTGCTGAACAGGCTGGAAAGGGGGCTCTTCAAGCTGCCCAGGAGTCCATTCGGGAAGATGTCAAGAAAACTAAGGGTGCCCCTGCTGAGTCCTCTGCGACGAGGAAAGCTGAGGCCCCAAAGTCTGAAGAGAAACCAAAACAGGTGCTTCCGCTTTCGTCACCGAAGCCGGAGGGTCAACAGCCTCCCTCGAAGCCACCGGCGCAAGCCCCTAAGGTTGTTAAACCCGAGAAGCGTTTCCCTGGGGAGGTCTCCGCAAACTTTGAAGAAGTTTTACTCCAGTTTGGAAAGAGGGATCCCTTGACAAGATCGGTTCCCCGAATGGTTATTTTTCTCTTACAGCCTCTTCTTGGTGCGTTGCCGCATCAAGTCAAAAAGGATTTGGAGAGGGCTGTCCAGAATCCCGTTTCCTTTACTACGGCAGGGGCCACAGGGTTAAATATCGTTCTCAACATGCTCCTTTATCCCGGCGTGGTCGTGGCACTAATGGGAGTAGACGTCCTCTTTAGCCAGGAGATTAATGGCTATATTCTCGTCGGTCTCCTTTTGGGCTTTCTCGAAGGTGCCTACCGTCTTAAAGAGGGGATCTTCCAAGTCAAGCCGGCGGAGGAAATGACCTTTCCGGCTGCTGTTTATGGTATTCCTTTGTCCTATGCCCTCAAGCCCCTCATGAGCCGGCAGGCAGGAATAATCCGAAGTTCACCTATCCCCGTGGACGGGTTTTACGAAAAGGGATTTGTTGGAAAAATGGAGCGGGAGAGACGTTACGGCAATGTCTACACCATCGAGGATTGGGGAAGCGCCTATTTTCTACGTGTGGAGTTTCCTAGAAAGGTCCCCGATATCGGGCTTCCGGTGAGATCGGAGCTGTCCGATGAGATGCCAGATTATGACTATGATCTGGTTTTGAAGGAGGGCAATTTCATCGTCAAGGGAAGGTGCACGGATGAAAGGATAAGAAAGATCTCTTCTAGTGTGGGGGCCTTTCCACCTGAATTTACCTCAGTGATTCCTTTACAGGAACGGGTTGACGGATTTTCCCATCGTTTCGGAAATAAACTCTTAGAGGTCCTCATCTTAAAAGAGAAGAGGCATAGAGGCGGAGAAAGTGACCCTCTCTAGAAACAAGGATGAAATGGAAGGGTTAGCAGAAAAGCCCAGGGGGAATGGGCTGCCCTGTGGCTTATTTGTTTCTGAGGGTGATGTTCATTTTAGACAGATAAACCCGTCGGATCTAGAGGAGATCGTGACGATTGAGAGGGCCTCTTTTTCCTATCCCTGGAGTGCCCGTTTTTTTCTTCAAGAGCTCACAGTCCCTTGTGCTCGGTCTCTACTGGCCGTTAGAGAAGGAAAAGCCGTTGGCTATGTTATTTACTGGCTTGTGCCAAGTGAGCTGGATATCCATAACCTGGCGGTGCATCCC
>JADFOU010000325.1 GCA_022562655.1 candidate division TA06 bacterium | reverse complement strand
TTGCCTCGTCAGGTGGACAGCGCGGAGAGCTTTGAGGTGAGGGGAGCTATCGAAAGCCTTTTTGGGGCCTCTGCCAGGGTAAAGCTCCTGCGGGACGGCGTCATCCAGAGGGAACAGGAAATAACCTTAAAGACTGGGACTAACTGGGTCAGCTTCAGGGAAAGCTTGAGAGATAGGGGGAGCCATACTTTTGAGCTCTTAGTCGAATCTGCCGAGGACACCCTTCCCGAGAACAATCTCCTGCAAGGAGTTGTCGAGGTCAAAGGTCCCCCAAGAGTCCTTTACCTTCACTCTCAAGGAGACAGCCAACGTTTCATCTCCCGTGTCCTGACAGTTCAGGGATACTCAGTGGTTGAATCCCCTCCGGAAGAGATCTCTCTTTCCCTGCCTGAGATATCGGCTTTTGATCTCTTGGTTCTTGATAACGTTCCTGCCTATCGTCTCTCTCAGGCGAAGATGGAGGTCATCGAAAAGTATGTCAGGGATCTAGGAGGCGGTTTGATAGTGATCGGCGGATCCCAGAGCTACGGAGCAGGAGGGTACTACAGGACCCCGTTAGAACGGGTCCTTCCGGTGGAGATGAGGCCCCCTTCCCGCCTGGATCTTCCACATGTGGCGCTCCTCTTTGTCCTGGACAAGTCAGGGAGCCTGGGAGTAGGGCCACAGGGGGCGACCAAGCTGGACTTAGCCAAGGCGGCGGCCATGGCAGCCGCGGATCTCCTTAACCCTTCCGACCAAGTGGGGGTTCTTGCCTTTGATGCGGAGTGGGATTGGGTCCTTCCCTTTCATCGAGTAGGAAAGGGGGGGTGGGTCCCTGAGCGTCTCTTCTCTCTTCAATCCGATGGCGGCACCGATCTCTACAAGGCCATGATCGAGGCCTACCGTTCTTTTTCTGCCAAGGAGGCAGCGATCAAGCACGTCTTGGTTCTTTCGGATGGATTGACGGACAAGGGGGATTTTCACTCTCTGGTGGAAGAAATGGCAGGTGAAGGGATCACGGTATCCACGGTAGCTGTGGGTCGAGATGCCGATTTTGCCCTGACGGCTGGGATCGCCAAGGATGGAAAGGGGAGGGCTTACGTAACCGTCGACCCACGGACCATTCCGCACATCTTTACCACCGAGACCCTTTTGATCTCGCGCGATCTCCTGGTCGAGAAGTTGATTTATCCCAAAGTGATGGCGCCTGTGGGTCCACTGAGAGGTTTCTCTCAAAGGAAGATACCTCCTCTTCGAGGCTACGTCCTTACCAATCCGAAACCTCGTGCGGACTTGCTTATGAAAGTGGGGGAAGATCCCCTGCTCGTCTCCTGGCGCTACGGACTTGGAAAGGTTGTGGCGTTTACTTCGGACTTAAGTGGGCGGTGGGGAAAGGAGTGGGTGGGGTGGGAGGCTTTTCCGCAATGGGCCAGTCAGCTTGCGCGCAGCGCGATGAGGAAGGTTTCGGAGGACAGGATACGGACCGAGTTTCGGCAGGAGGGAGAGGAAGTCAGGGCTGTGGTCGATTTCCTGTCCAAAGAGGGAGGCTTTGTGAATCACCTCAAGCTTAAAGGGAATCTGACGGTCCCTGACCAAGCCCCTCTGGTAAGATCATTTCAGCAGATCGCTCCGGGGCGCTATGAGATCCGCTTTTCCGCCTTACAGCGAGGGATCCACTTCCTCACGATCTATGAAGAAGGGGAAAATGGAAAGGAGCCTTTTGCAGCCGCAACCGTGCCCTTTATTATTCCCTACCCCAGGGAGTACCGTGAGTTAAAACCGAATACCGGTATGCTCAGCCGTTTGGCCGAGGAGACGGGCGGAGAGGTTCTGGATCCAGATAGAATAGAGGAAGGACTCAATCGTCTCTTTACCCCCGATCCGGGCGGAGCCATTGCAGCGCAAGAAACCTGGTGGCCTCTGTCCGGCTTTGGCCTCTTTCTATTCCTCGCCGACCTGGCACTGAGAAGATTGCCTGGGAAATCTCAGAGAACCAGCTAAAAATACTTGCCAGAAAGTGTCTCACCCCAGGATATTAAATTTCTCCGCGCGTTAGAGGAAGAAAAAAAGCTCAAGCGCTATCTCTACGCGAGTCTTGAACGGCGTAGCCGGCGGCCCGCCGGTGTCACCCTGAGCCTGTCGAAGGGGGACAAAAGCGACTCACCGCAGAGTGCGCAGAGGACGCGGAGAAATTAGTTGGGCAAATTAATGCAATAAGCGACTGAACCTTTGCATTTTGGCATTCCAAAAATTTTCATAGGCCGCGCACACACCACCCGAAAAAACGGCCGGACCGGATAACCTCGGGTAGTGAAAGTTTCAGCAAAGGGACCCTCAACGGTAAAAGTCTTAAAACCTGGATCCTCGGACTTTTGAATGCGGTTTTTTAATTCAAACCATGAATCAAATTTATCGAACTCTCGCGAAGCATAGGCACACCATCTGCACATTTTCGTTTCAGAAAATATCTCCTTCTCCTCACATATGATAGGGGAACCGCATGGAACACAACGCAAATCCTCTTTTGATTTACTCATAAAAATCTCCTAAATTGATGTTCTTTCATTTGTTGCAGATTATCTGGCCACGGGTGGTCTTGGCCGTTTAGTCTGGTGTCTAAAATTAATTGAGGATTCGGAGATGAGGCTTTGGGGGGAAGGAATTAAAGGTACAACAATCTATCTTTATTATCGGCGGG
>JADFOU010000324.1 GCA_022562655.1 candidate division TA06 bacterium | reverse complement strand
GAGACTTCCTCCCTCTTCTGTATAGGTTTAGAGGGTCTTCCTCTTTCGAGAGCCCCCTGTCTCACCTCTCGTTGAACGATTTCCGTCCTTTCCTCAGAGCCCTCGGGAGGCTCTACTCCTTCCCGTTGAACAACCTTCGTCCTCTCCTCAGAGGGATCAGATTCTTCAATCTCCCTTGGCTTTTCGATTTGACGGGTTCTCTCCTCTTGAGAACCCGTCTTCTCATCCTCCTCCGATCTTTTTTTCGGATCGAAGTGAACGGTTCTATCCTCTACCATGAGAATGTTTAGAATTAGCGGTCAGCATAACCCCGCTCCGTCGCGCTCCGTCGCCAAAGTGGCTTTGGCACGTCGGCGACCGAAGCTTTGGAGCGTCGGTGACCAAGCTTTGGAGCGTCGGCGACTGCCGCTGCTACTGTTTCGACAGACAAGAATGTCTGTCCTACTCCTGCTACTGCCTACTGCTACTGTCTCCTGCTACTGCTACTGCCCTCCCGTTCCCTGATCCTGCTACTATGTCTCTTACCTTGCCATAAAAAGAACGGAAAACAGCGTGACGGCGATGGAGGTTCCTGCAATAAGACGAGCGGTTCGGACCTGGCTGTCGAGGTGTTTGTCGGAACCTCTCCTTTTAGGATCCAACGGCTTTTGGTTCTTCTTTAAGGCTGCAATCTCCCTCTCCATTTTCTTGAGGCGGGGATTCTTCTCTATAAGGGGAGGGAGAAGGATTTTGACCTCTTTTTCGATATCGGGAGACATGACAGTGGTAGTCTTTCCACCCGTCCCCGTCGCTGACAAAGTTGTTACTCTTTGATTGATCACCTGGAGATTTTTATTGATCAATTTCAGTTGATTCTTGATAGACTCATCCCCTTTTTCCATACTCCGTACCAGCTCGTAACTGATGTAAAGAAGGTCTTTCCGATTCACGAGCTGTCCGGGGTCTCCTTTGTAGAGGATGATGAATTCCTTCATCACCCTTCTCTCCCTAAGGCCCCGTGCCGCTGCGTCCAGTTGAGCTTCATTGTAGGATTGTGCATTCGTTGACAGGAGGAGGCTCGTGCCTATAAATGCACAAATCACTTTCCAGAAACTGAATCGTAACATCTTAACCTCCTTATTTTGCTTAAGTGGTTAAATGGTGAATGGTTAAATTTAGAGCTACTAGCATTCAGCGATCAGCTATCAGCAATTAGTTAAGACAATGCTACTGCTACTAATCGCTTGTCTTTAGAATTTAATATTCTCTCTGCGTCCTCCCCGAATCGGGAGTCCCTTGCGTCTCTGTGGTGAAATTATTCTTAGAAACTCACCCCAAAACTATAGCGCTGTTGGAGACCGAATTCCTCAAAGGCTACACCATAATCGATCTTGATCCTCACCAAAGACGCTTTGAATGCAAGGCCCAGTCCGGCAGTGAAGATTGGAGATCCCCTTGGACCGTATCGCTTTTCAATCTCCAAGTCTCCTACCCCCCCACGAAGATAGAGACTCAAAATCTCAGACTCTTTACGACCCTTCCCAGACTTTGCAGTGTACGTATACTCTCCCCCAATATGACCTTTGAGAGACTGATCCGTCTTCTGACGAAATTCAGCGGCGAAGAGCCACGAGTCATTTGCGGAGTAGGCTATCCCTGCTTTCGTTTTGGCTGGAATGTCATCACTGTGGCCATTTTTCCAGTTCATTTTTGTCTGTGCTTGAGCAGCCAAGCCAAGCATCAGTCCTTCCTTAGGAGAATAGAGGATCCCAAAATCCGGGCTGAAACCCGAAGCAGAGGCGCCATCGATTTCTTTGAAAGATTGCTGGAGGATCTTCACATCAACTCCCACGAATAACTCATCTGGCACCACTTCTATCCCATAGGTGAGGATGTAGGCATTTTCGGCATACTCAACCATTACGGGTGCGTCATATTCAAAATCCATGAATTCGATCTCTCCCAGGCCAAACTGAATGAAACTGAGCCCAACATTTCCGTATCTCCCTCCTGATCCGATTGGGGTTACAAAACTCAAAAAACGATGTTGGTCACCCGATTGGGAAAGATCCTCTACATTCCCGAGGACATTTCCTGTTCCGAGGGGAGATCCTGTTGTGGCGATAGCCAGTTCCGGATCCCTCAAACGTCCGATCCCGGCAGGGTTCCAGTAGGTAGCCGTGGCATCATCTGCGATTGCGACAAAGGACCCTCCCATCCCCATCGCCCGTGCCCCAACCCCAATATCTAAAAAGGCAGCGGCATTCGAACCAGCATGGGAACCCTCAGGGATCAAAAAGGAGAGTAAGGCAATAAGAATCCATTTTCTCATGGAATACCTCCTGTAAGGAACGGTTAAATGGCTAAATCGATCAATGGTTAAACTTTTTACTGCTACTTTTACTGCCACCTGCCACTGCTACTGAATTTTACTTTCTGTAAACCGCTATTCTCCGGAATTTTCTTTCCTCCTCACCTCCACCTGTCGGTGTAGCCCTGACCTCACAGAGATAGACGCCGTTGGCGAGTTCTTGACCCCCATGGTCTTGACCATCCCAGGAGACATAATAAACTCCTTTCTGCTTCTTCTCAGCTTTTAACAATTGCCTGACCAGTTGACCACTTACATCGTAGAGCCTGATGGTCACATTGGCAGGACGGGAGAGGGCGTATTTGATGGTGGTTCCGGAGGACTGAACTG
>JADFOU010000323.1 GCA_022562655.1 candidate division TA06 bacterium | reverse complement strand
GAGAGCCGCGTCTGGCAAGCGCCGAGCTATGACCGTTTGGTGCTTGTTTCCCATCCGCGTCACGTGTCCGCCGTTGCCGCGTGGGGCCGTGACACGCTCGTCGTAACAACAAACTGGCTGCTGTGGCAGCAACTCGCCGGAGAGGACAAGGATTGTGCGTATTACGAAGAGGTTGCTGCCAGTTTTATTACAACTTGTCTGGAGATGAAAAACTCTCCATTAGTCAGTTGGGAGGGGGAAATTAGAAAAATCCTTAGCAGTACAAAAAATCAACATCTATCAGCGGACCTATTACTTACTTTAGGTAAAAAGAGTATCGAACTTGGCAATATCGCGAATGCAATTGAAATCTATGAAGAAGTGATTGACCGTTATAGCGAATTGTATATACCTGATGATGAATACAGCGATTTTAGAGCATACTCTCTTGAAGCCTTTCTTTCACTGTTGGACATATATAAGAACCAAGGAAACTCAGAAAAACAATTACAAAGAGTTAAAAAGGAGATGAAAAATTATTATGAAAATCTTCATCAAATGCTGGCTACAAGGGGTGATAATTACAGTATAAAACAATTAGAAAGTGATTTTGAAAAATACGTCCATTGATTTTTCATCATGTAATATATCCATAGTTCCCGGACACTTATAACTTCCTTGTGAACCTGAAATTCTGCAATCCTAAAACACCATAAACAGGGTCTCCCTCATCACCAAGGACTTTAATGCATCTTTTCAAAGTCTATGTGCCCTTAGAAAGGTTTCCCTTGACTAATTTCGGAATTTTCAATAAAATGAAGGGGAAATGGGCATAAGGATCTATAACACCCTCACCGCCAAGAAGGAGGATTTTCAACCCCTCCAGGAAGGGAAGGTGGGGATCTATGCCTGTGGGATGACGGTCCAGGAGAAACCCCATATTGGTCATATGCGGGCAGCAGTCGTAGCGGATGTGATGTGGCGATATTTTGAATATAAGGGTCTTAAAGTCACCCTCATTCAAAACTTTACCGATATAGACGATCGGGTGATCGAGAAGGCGAAGGAGAAAGGAAAAGACTATCGGGAGATCGCCGGCCAAAATGAGGAAGCCTATCTCAGAGCGTCGGATCGTTTAGGGATCCGACGAGCCACCTTTTATCCCCGGGCGAGCCAGCATATTGAAGAGATTATCCGCCTCATTGAGTCACTCGAGGCAAAGGGATTGGCATATGCCGTGGATGGAGATGTCTTTTTTAAGGTGGCGAAGTTCAAGGGGTATGGGAAACTCTCGAAGAAAAAGATTGAGGATCTACGGGCTGGGGCGAGGGTGAAAGTAGATCCTAAAAAGCGATCGCCTTTGGATTTCGCCCTCTGGAAAGGTGCGAAGGAAGGAGAGCCCTGGTGGGAGAGCCCTTGGGGAAGGGGAAGGCCGGGATGGCATATTGAATGCTCCGCGATGTCCATGCATTACCTGGGTGAGACCTTGGATATCCACATCGGAGGAGCGGATCTGATCTTCCCCCATCATGAGAATGAGATCGCCCAGAGTGAGGCGGTGACGGGAAAGCCATTTGTAAGAACCTGGGTTCACAACGAATGGGTCACCCTTGCAGGGAAGAAGATGTCCAAGTCCACAGGACACTTCGTCCCTATTGAGGAAATCTTGGAGCGATATGAGCCGGATGTGGTTCGTCTTTTTCTCCTGGGAATTCATTATCGAAGCCCCCTCGAATTCGAAGAGGAAAGGTTAGAAAAGTCAAAAACGGCTCTGGAACGGCTTAAGAATGCATTAAGAGTTGATGAGTCCAATGAGTCTATGAGTAGAGACTCAAAAGACTCCAAGACTCACGGACACACAAGACTCTTTGAAGAGGCGTTGGAAGACGACTTTAATACTCCGAAAGCCCTTGGAGTCCTTTTTGAATTGGCAAAAGAGGTCAACATCAAGAGAGCACAGACAGGCCTGCCTACCGGTCAGGCAGGGATGATTGTGGCACCCGGAGGGGCGAAACTGCTTCACACACTTGGAGGAGTTTTAGGACTTTTCCAGGGAAGGGAAGAACCCACAGATCACCTCGTTCCTGACCTAATGGATCTACTTATTAACCTGCGGGATCAGTTGAGGCAATCGAATAATTTTGATCTCTCGGACGAGATTAGAAGCCGGCTTGGTAATCTGGGCATTTCTTTAGAAGACGAAGAAGAAAAAACCACCTGGAAGAGAAAATAGGAGTCGGTAATTGGTTAAATGGTTAAAAAGTTAAATAGGAAATTCAACCGATCACCGAATCGAACATCTCCATCGTCCGCCTAAAGTGGACCAAACCCCATCGCCCGATACGTGCAGGTAAGAGAATTACCATTTAACCGTCTTAAGCCATGTGTGGGATTTTAGGAATCACTGGTAGAGAGGATGTGGTTTCGGAACTCTACCCCGGACTCCTCACCCTCCAGCACCGGGGTCAGGATGCTGCAGGGATCGCAACCTATGATACCAAGTTCCATCTGAAGAAGGGTGCGGGGCTTGTCCGGGATATCTTCACCCCGGATGATCTCTCATTCCTGAAAGGAAAGATCGGCATCGCCCAATCCCGCTACCCCACTGTTGGGTCTGGAGGAGAAGAAGACGCCCAGCCTCTTCTTCTCAGCGCCCCCTTTGGTATCGCAATTGTCCACAATGGGAATGTGACCAATGGAGAGTTTCTCAAAAAGGAAATTGAGAATAAGACCCGTG
>JADFOU010000322.1 GCA_022562655.1 candidate division TA06 bacterium | reverse complement strand
GGACGTGGAGGATGATGGAACTGTCACTATCGCTTCTAGCGATGAAGCTGCTTCTCGGAAGGCGGTGGAGATGGTTGAGAGGATTACGGCCGAACCGGAGATAGGGAAAATCTACAAGGGAACGGTCAGAAAAATTATGGACTTTGGCGCCTTCGTGGAGATTTTCCCCGGCACCGATGGTCTCGTGCATATCTCGCAGCTGGCGCCCGAACGTGTGCGACAGGTTACCGATATATTGAGGGAGGGGGATGAAGTGCTGGTCAAAGTATTGGATATCGATCGACAGGGGAAAATCAGGCTCAGTCGAAAAGAGGCCCTTGCCGAGACAGGAAAGTCTCAACATCCGCGGGGCTCCAGAGTCCTTCCCGACAATTCACCCCGAGGGGATCCCTAAACTTTTTTTTCCTCTCCATGTTTACCAAGACCGTCCTGGACAATGGTATTCGTATCCTTTCAGAAGAGATGCCGAACGCCCGTTCCGTCAGCTTGGGGATCTGGGTGGAGAACGGATCGCGCCACGAGGCTCGCCATCAGAACGGGATCTCCCACTTTATTGAGCACCTACTTTTCAAAGGGACAGATCGGCGCAGCGCAGCCCAAATCGCAGAGGAAATGGATTCGGTCGGAGGTGTGCTCAATGCCTTTACCGCTAAGGAGCACACTTGCTACTACGCCAAGGTATTAGATGAAAATTTCCCGGTGGCGATCGACCTCCTAACAGACATCTTTCTCCATTCGGTTTTCGATCGGGAGGAGATCGAGCGGGAGAGATCGGTGATCTTGCAGGAGATCTCCCAGGCGGAAGACACCCCTGATGATTATGTGCACGATCTTTTTAATCTCGATCTCTTCAAAGACCATCCCTTGGGCCGGCCCATTTGTGGGCAGGCCGCTACCGTATTAAAATTTAGCCGCGAGGATTTCCTTAACTTTGTACGTGATCGATATCTCCCGGGCCGAGTAATCGTTGCCGCGTCGGGTCACGTGAGTCATGAGAAATTGGTCAGGGAGATGGACCAGAGACTGGGGGGTAAGAATTTAGAATTCAGAATTCAGAATTCAGAATTCAGAATTGGGGATTCTCCCAAGCTGCAGAGCGGGATATTCCAGCATTCTAAACCACTGGAGCAGGTCCATCTCTGTATCGGTGTTGCCGGCACCCACCAGACCCATCCTCTGCGCTACGCGGCTTATATCCTCAACACCATTCTGGGCGGAGGGATGAGCTCGCGCCTCTTTCAGGAGATCCGTGAGAAGAGAGGAAAGGCCTATTCCATCTACTCCTTTTTAGCCTCATATAGGGATGTGGGTTATCTGGGGGTCTATGCGGGTACGAGTCTCGAGTGGGCCGAGGAGGTAGTGGATCTGATTGTCAGGGAGATGGGGCGGCTGGCGGCAGGAGAGATCGGGGAAGAAGAGCTTCAGCGGGCCAAGAGTCAGTTGGTTGGAAACATGATTTTGGGTCTGGAGTCCACGGACTCTTGGATGAGCCACATCACCAGAAACGAGATTTATTTCGGCAAGGCTATTTCCGTGGAGGAGATATCCAGTGGGGTTCGTTCGGTGTCTCGGGCCGATATTGTAGACCTGGCCCGCGCGACCTTCCGGTCGGAAGAGATGGCACTTTCCCTACTGGGCGATTTTGAGAAAAAGAGCCTGGACCTGAGCCTCTCAATATAACCCAGTGCGAAATCTAACTGTTTTCTATCATTAAGAGCGAATACCAGTGGATGAGGTCCGGATTCAAATAAAGCGGGTGCGTCTAAAGGGAGATGTCGTTCCTCTACCTGCTTACATGACCGAAGGATCGGCGGGGATGGACCTGTCTGCGGATTTGGAAGCCGATGTGGTCCTTGCGCCGTTGGAGCGCGCCCTGATTCCAACGGGGATCGCCGTAGCATTGCCCCGGGGTTTTGAGGCTCAGATTCGACCCCGGAGCGGTCTTGCCTTAAGAGAGGGGATCACGTTGGTCAACAGCCCCGGGACTATCGATTCGGATTACCGAGGGGAGATCCAGGTGATCACCATCAACATGGGGAAAGAGTCTGTTGTGATTCGTCGTGGGCAGAGGGTGGCCCAGATGGTGGTGCAGCGGGTCTGCCGAGCCCGATGGCAGGAAGTAAGTGACCTTCCTCCTTCTGAGCGCCAAGAAGGGGGCTTCGGTCACACGGATAGCAAAGAGGATTAAGGGATCAAAGGCTCAAGAGATAAAGGGTTGAAGGGATGATTGGTCGTTACAGTCGCCCGGAGATGGCTCGGATCTGGTCCGAGCAAAGCCAATTCCAAAAGTGGCTTGAGGTGGAGATCCTGGCCAGTGAGGCCCTGGCTTACTTGGGAAAGGTTCCTAGGAGTGTGGTAAGCCGGATCAAGAAAAAGGCTCGTTTCGATATAGCCCGGATCCGAGAGATCGAAAAAGAAGTCCAGCATGAGATGATTGCCTTTTTAAGCTCCCTGGCAGAGTCCTTGGGTAACGATGCGCGGTTCATCCATGTAGGCATGACCTCTTCCGATGTCATGGACACCGCTTTAGCTCTGCAATTCAAAGAGGCCTCTTGTCTGCTTTCTGAAGATGTGCGGGAACTCATGGAATTTGATCACGCAAAAACCAATTTCGTGAACGTAGCCCAACATGGCCTAGACAGCACCATGACATGGTTCAATGGCAAAAAAGTGAGCGTTCAACGTTTGATTCTTGAAGAACTTCTTCCTATCGCAGAAAAAGGACTTAAAAAGGTGAAAATT
>JADFOU010000023.1 GCA_022562655.1 candidate division TA06 bacterium | reverse complement strand
CCCCAGGCTCGCTGCGAAGGCCGGGCTAAAGCTTCGGTCGACGACGTGCCAAAGCCACTTTGGCGACGGCACGCGACGGAGCCCAGTGGCAGGAAGTAGAGGCAGAGGAAAAATCTGCTTTGCAGGGTTTCGTTGAACACTACCCAAATCTACATCCTCAGAATTCTCCTGTAACGACATGGAACAAGAAAAAAAGAGACACAAAAATGGATCGAGTCTCGTTTGAAACAGGAGAATCAGGAGATTCATACTTAAGAGTTTACTTTATTATAATCAAGTAACAAACTAATAAAATTAAACTTAAACTTATGTAATATTTTTATTCCACTTTTCATTTTCCTCTTGACTTTTTTGCCAGAGCGTTGTAAGATTACACCATAGTATGGACATCTTCAGAAGTGGCGGTCTTCGTAAGGTCGCCCTTTTCTCTATTCTATGTTCCTCCACCCTGATGTGGAATCAGGGGTGGAGTTTTACTTCCCAGCTTCCTTCTGTTTCTCCTACTCCCAATGAGCCCAAATTGGAAGAGACCGTCGGTTCCCTGATCATCCTTCGTTCTTATGAGATTCGTGAGATCTCGGAGAAATCCAATCAAGATGGGATCCCTGGACCCGGAGAAGTCCTCTCTCTCAAAATAATTCTTGAAAATCGGGGAACGAAACCACTGGACTTGACCCAGATTGTCCAGAGCCGCACTCCCTACATCCGCTTCTTTCAAAGAGCCGAGGCATTTGGTGAGATTGCTCCGGGTGGAAAAAGTGAAGTTGTCTTCCAAGTGGAGATCCAACCCGACTGTCCCATTGACACCCTCCTCTCCATATTCTTCTTCCTTAAGCAAGACACAGTGAGTCTCAACCTCCATATCCTTCCTCAGTTAACCCACCTTACCGTCTCTTCTCAGTTTGTGAGTCCTGGAGAGAGCATTCAGTTGAACAGTTTTTTTGTAGATGGAACGGGGAGGCCCACTTCCAGAGGGATCGGTGAGGTGAAGGTGGTGATGAAGGATCCGGAGGGAAATGTGATTGAGGTTCTCCCCCTTTACGACGATGGACTCCATGGGGATGGTGATTCTTCAGATGGAAATTTCGGGAACGTCTGGTGGACGCCCCAAGAACCGAGGGATTATCTTTGTGATCTGGAGATCTCGGATGACCGTTACTTCCACCAGGGTCTGAAGGAGAAGGTTGTGGGGTTTACCACTGTTGAATTCTCCCGCTCAGGGGATCTCTTGCTCGTCATGGATACTCCAGATCCATCCTACGAGATTCTCTACTATTACCGTTCATGCCTCTCCCGAATTCCGAATCCCGAATTCCGAATTTGGAACAACTGGACCGAATGGAATTTTTGGATTCGGGGGAAGATCGATTCCCTGGTTTTAAAAGAGTTTCTACCGGAGGGGGTTGTGATCTGGTCATCTCCCTGGGGAGGAACTCTTCGATATGATGATGAAGTTCAGTCTGTGATTCAATGGTTCCTGGACCGGGGAGGGAAAATGCTACTCTCTGGAGGAGGAATTGGAAGTCATATCCAAGAGTTTGGAACAGAACATGACAGCCTCTTTTTTGCGAGCTCATTGAAGAGCCGTTTTGTTCAGTCTTTCGGACTGGAAGGATATTTTGAGAGTGTGGAAGGTATTTCTGGGGACCTCATCTCAGACGGACTTCTTCTCAAGATCGTGGATGAAAAAGGGATTCCTCAATACTTTGCTGAAGAGATGGATCCCCTTCCCTCTGCCATTCCTTTCTTGACTTACTCCACCCAGAACGGAAAGGGTGTCCGTTTAGGGCGAATCCGTTCTTCGGGAACCGCCGGACTCCGAGTGGAGAGGGGGGATTCCCGTCTGGTCTATCTCAACTTTGGTTTGGAAGGGATAGGGGAAGAAGAGGAGAGGAGAACCCTCTTAAAAAAGATACTCACTTGGCTTTTCTTTGGAGAGGCTCATCGAGATGAGGATACTATATCTCAGGAGGCTGAGATCGTTTCAGTGAAGAACTTTCCGAACCCCTTCAGTCCAGAAACCTTCATCACTTACGAACTCCCCCTCGATGGAGAACTTCTTCTTCAAGTGGCAGATATTGCTGGGCGCACCATTAAAGTTCTTTTTCAAGGGAATAAAATAGCGGGAACTTATACCACTCGTTGGAATGGGAAAGATGAATGGGGGAAGGAGGTTTCGAGTGGGGTATACTTCTTAAATCTCGTCTTCCACTACATCCACCCAGAGTCAATCCAAACCGTTCGGACCACTGCAACCCAAAAGATCCTTCTTCTACGTTAACTTCAGGCTATAGATTTTAGACAGAAGACTTAAGTCCAAAGTCCAGTGGCTTACTCTTTCCCACGCAGGAGTCTTTTAAATCCGTCCCGAAGAGTATGCCGGACGATTCCAAGATTGGCGTGCCTCTCCGTCAGAATCGCCAAGATCAAACTTTCGGAGGCAACAAAGAATAGGTTACCATTCTTTCCAAAGAGGTAGGTCACCATCGCTTTTCCTGATTCCAACTTTCCTGCAGACTCTTCAATCTCCTTTGCCATAGAGGAGATGGTTGCAGCCGTCTCTTTTTGCGATTGATCCGGAGATAGGTAGGCACCTTTCACCGAACCATCCCGCCCGATGACAAAACTTCCTCGAACACCCGGCGTGTAATGAATCTCCTTTAAAACCTCCTCGATGCTCATTTTCTTATGGGCCTCTCAATTTCATTGAAGATTCTTTGAAAGGTGGACATCTGAAGTTCCAGGTGGATTTCACTTCCCGTCAGAATAACCAGGATATATGGATCTACCTTGAAGAGATGGATTCGCCAGTCCCCTTTATCAAGGACAGCCCGCTCCAGATTGCCCATTTTTAAAAGAAGGAGGGAACGCATTGCTAAGAGGAGAAAGGACGCGGAAAAAGCCGCCGCCTCTTCCACTCTATCCGAATCAGGTATCGCCTTCTCAAGTACGAGACCCGTATCATTAATTGCCATAGAGCCAAGCACCCCATTCTGTCTATTGATATCCTTCAGGATCTCTTTCAAGTTTTTCTTCACAGTCTTCACGGCGGGGATCGGTAGGGTCTCATCAAGATATCTCTGGAAGATGCGAGCCTCTTTTAGGACTTTCTCCGTTCTTTCCTTAATAGAGGAATCAAAGGGAAGAAGCATGAAGTTCTCCCAGCAGGAAATGGCCTGAGAGATTTGTCCCAATTTCGCATAACAGTAGCCCAACCTCGATAGAACCGTAGGGTTTTGGGGATCTATCCTCTTGGCTGTTTCGTATTCCTGGAGGGCCTTTTGGAAGTTTCTCTGGCGAAGGAGGAGGTCTCCAAGGAAAAGATGGGCATCCTTTCGCTCCACCCCTTCCTCAACAGCCTGTTCTAACAACTCTAAAGCCTTCCCCATTTCCCCCTGGAGGAGATATTTTCTGCCCTTGATCAAATGATCCCTTCCCCTTGCAGGGGAGGCGACTTGAACGACTCTCATCTCCAGGAGGCTTTGGAGGGTCTTTGCCGTTGTAAAATCCTCTCCCAGAACTTTATAGATCTCCCGAAGGCTTTTCCCCTGTTCCACAAGGGAGAGGAGGATTGCCTCTGAAGATTTCAGATTCCTTTCTCTCCATCGTTTATGAGGGGGGGTGAGTTCCAAAACCGTGTCAGTAGGTGGTAACTTCTCTTTAATCCGGGTCCACTCATCAATTCGTCGGGAACTCTCTATGATGAGACTATCGGTCTTCAAAAAGAGGGTAAGATCTGGGTTGATAGGGAGTACCCTTCTTTCAAACTGGAAGGTCCCCGTTCTCTGACCACAGAGGAAAAAGATCGTATCTTCAGCATATTCCCTCAGATATTTCCTCATATCGAGGACATCTACCAATTTAGATCGCAACAGTGCATTTTCAAAACTCTCTCCTTCCTCCATGCCTCCTTCGATCTTTCTCAATTGCATCCGTTGGATTCGATTCTCTTGAAGAAGTCGTTCCTTCATGTTCTGGGCCTTCAGCCTGCCATAGGCGATTCTCCCCTCTTTGAAATAGAGAACTCCCACCTCCTCATTTCTCTCATTTCGAACAGCGAGAATCCCTGTCTTCTGACTCAAAGCCAGAAGCTGGAGGATATCCGTAATCCCTATCTCTTCAATGGAACCGATAAGAGCCATAAGTTTGGTGGTTGATGATTGGTAACTGGTGATTGGTTAAATGGACTGACACCATTTACCATTACAATTTACCATTCACTATTAACAATTCAACCATTCTTTCGCCAAAGCAAGTGCCTCCTCCCGATTTTGAATTCGCCCGTCCAATTGTTCCTCTTCAATCCTCTTCAGAATCTCCCCCATACGGGGTCCGGGGTCCATTCCAAGGACCTTTTTCAAATCCTCTCCACCGATCAGCCGTTTGAAAGGGGTCTTTCTTTGCTCCACCGCTTCTGCTATGACCCTATGAATGAGATGAATCAGAGGCTCCAAGCCCTTGAGATCCGCTTCATACGGATTGGAGGCAATACCGTCCCCATAGGCAAGAAGAAGGATTCCAATAGTCTCATCGCCACCCTCCCTTAGAAATCGGCGAATCGCCCTGGGGGTAATGACGGCTTCCTGTGCCAGAAGGTGGGGCCGCATGTGATGGAGGACGAGGGTATTCAAAGTACCCCTTTCTCTCCTGGACATTCTCAGGTTCTCTCTCCCCATCTCTTCCACCATTCTCGCCCCAACCTTGTCGTGACCATAGAAGTGGACCTCTCCATTTTCATTTTTTTTAATGGTATCGGGCTTCCCGATGTCATGGAGGAGAGCAGCCAGTTTCAGGAGTGTAGGTTTATTCGAGTCAGACTCCAAATATCTCTTTATCTCGGCTTTGAATTCCGCATTCTGCATCCCGCATCCTGCATCCCGCAGTATCTCTTCTACCTTCTCATAAGTCCGAAAGGCATGATCCCAGAGGTCTGATCCCTCTGCTTTCCCCTGAGGGATTCCTCGCATCTTCTCCAATTCTGGAAGGAATTCGGAGAGGATACCCCGCACCCCCATTGTTTTGAATGTGGAATAGGAGTTCGGAGAGGAGAGAATGGAAAAAATCTCGGAATGAATTCGTTCTGGGGCAATTTTCTTGAGACCGCCTGAGGCGAATTCCATCTTCTCCAGAATCTCCTCAGGGATTTCGAAGTCGAGGTGGCAGGCAAAGCGGAATGCCCTGAGGATACGAAGGGGATCCCTCTCAAAACCATCCTCTCGGATGAGACGAATCTTGTTCCCTTGCAGATCCTTCCTCCCTTCAAAAAGATCGATGATGCAGCGGGAAGCAGGGAGCACGAAGCTTCCCGAATCGGGCTCCTTCACGCTTCGTGCTTCGTGCTTCAGGAAGTCTCTCAATCGAATAGCCATGGCATTGATCCTGAAATCTCGTCTTTCTAACTCTTTTTCAAGGGGCTTATCCTTTAAACCGATGAAATCGTAGACGGCAGCAGATCGATGATTGTTGACTGCTGAAGACTGCTGTTGAATGACTCGACCTTCACCAAGCTCTTCATCTAAAATGAGGAACCGTCCACCGATCTCCTGGGCAAAACCCCTTGCAAAGGGGATCCCCTCTCCTTCCACGATGAAATCCCAATCATCAGGCACACGATGAAGGAGTTGATCCCGCAGGCATCCACCCACTAAGTAGATCTCTACCCCTCTATTCTCTCCGAATTTCAAGAGGGATGTAAATTCGGTCATGGGGTATCGGTGATGGGTGATGGGTTTTATCATTTTAACCATTTATCATTCACTGTTTAACCAGCGTGAGGATTTCCGGTTCTCCATTCGTGATGACAATGGTATGTTCAAAATGGGCGGAAGGGCTTCGGTCAGCCGTAACGGCTGTCCAACCATCTTCTAAGATCTCCACCTCAGATCCACCGGCATTCACCATTGGCTCGATGCAGAGAACCATCCCTTCTCTCAGGCGTGGACCCTGATGGGGCTCTCCATAATTTGGAATTTGAGGCTCCTCATGGAGGTCCTTACCAATCCCATGTCCAACAAACTCCCTCACAACAGAGAAGCCATTCCTTTCAACATGGGTCTGAACGGCGTGAGAGATGTCTCCGAGTCTGTTTCCGGATCTTCCTTGTTCAATCCCCTTCCAAAGGGCTTCCTGGGTCACCTGAAGGAGGTGCTTTTTCTCTGGACTCACCATTCCTACTGCCAAGGAGAGGGCAGAATCCCCATAATACCCCTGACAGAGAACCCCCAAATCGAGAGAGACGATGTCCCCTTCCTGGAACTTACGATGATTGGGAACCCCGTGGATGATCCCTTCATTGACCGAAGCACAGAGGGTCGCGGGGTACCCCTGATACCCTTTAAAAGCAGGGGAACCTCCCCGCTCCAGGATTTTTTCTTCCGCCATTCGATCTAAATCTTCTGAGGTCATCCCTGGACGAATCTCTCCCACAAGGGAATAAAGGATTTCGGCAACGATCTGATTCGCCTTACGAAGAATTTCAATCTCTTCACGGGATTTCAAAATGATCATTTTGAAATTGTGAATAGCGAACTGTGGACTGTAACTTTTCCCCCGATCATTCACAATTCTCCATTCACTATTCGCTATTCTTAACTTAGTGTGCTTCAAACCAATTCTTTCCAACCCCCACCTCCACCACCACGGGAACCTCTAACGGGAGGGCATTTGCCATCTTCTCTTTTGCGAGAAGAGAGATCTCCTCCACCTCCCCCTCAGGTACTTCAAAAACCAGTTCATCATGGATCTGGAGGATCATCTTCGCATGAAGACCCCGCTTCTCAATCTCCTGGTCTATCCGGATCATAGCGATCTTGATCATATCTGCGGCGGTTCCTTGAATGGGACTATTCATCGCAACCCGTTCCCCGAACTCCCGCTCATCTCTGTTCCGGCTCCGGATCTCTGGGATGTATCGCCGGCGATTTAGGAGGGTCGTTGTAAACCCTCTCTCCCTTGCAAGATCCACCTCTTGGTCAATCCATTCCTTCACCTTCGGATAAGTTGCGAAATAGGCAGCGATGAAAGCGGAAGCATCTTCCAGTGGAATTCCGAGTTGCTGAGAGAGACCGAAAGGACTCAAACCGTAAACAATGCCAAAATTGATCGCTTTTGCCCGATTCCTCACCTCCGGTTTCATCTCCCTCAAGGGAACCTGAAAGATCAGAGATGCCGTTCGGGAATGGATATCCTCCCCTTTCCGAAAGGCCTCCCGAAGGGTCTCATCCCCAGAGAGGTGGGCAAGGATTCGGAGTTCAACCTGGGAATAGTCTGCAGAGAGAAGCCGCTCACCGGGTGGTGCGGTAAAGCCTTTTCGAATCTCCCGCCCCAACTCAGTCCGCATGGGAACATTCTGCATATTGGGGTCCCGGGAGGAGAGCCGTCCTGTGGCGGCAACGGTCTGGTCAAAGGTGGTGTGGACACGACCACTCTCAGGTCGGATCAACTTCGGAAGGACATCCACATAAGTGGATTTCAATTTGAAGAGTTCCCGATATTCCAAAATCTTTTCGGGAAGTTTGTGCTGAAGAGACAACTCTTCAAGAACTTCTACAGCAGTGGAATAACCTGTTTTAGTCCGTTTCGATTTTGGAAGTTTCAGTTTCTCAAAGAGAATCGTCCTCAACTGCTTTGGAGAGCGGATATTGAACTCCTCTCCGGCGAGGCGATAGATCTTCTCTTCAACCCCTCGAATCTCCCTGGAGAGGTTCTCCGACATCTCCTGGAAGAAAGGACGATCAATGAGAACCCCATTCCTCTCCATCCGGAAGAGAACTGGAACGAGATTCATCTCAACATCCCGGAATAATTCCTCAAGCCCATCCCTCTCCAAATCCTTCTCCATCACCCCTTTTAACTCGATGAGGGCAGAGGATTTCTCGCCTGTGGATTCTCCTAAGGCGGTCTCCGGTAGATACTGTAAGACCAACCCGGCAAGGCTGTGATCTCGCCTCATGGGATTAAGGAGATAAGAGGCGATGGAGGTATCGAAGAAAGGACCGTGAATGGGTGATTCGTGACCGGTGATTCGTAATGGGTATGGATCAAGGAGGTGGAGAAGGGATTTGAAATCATCACTCACCTTCCAGATCTTCTCATCCTCAATGGCCGGTTGGAGTTTCTCTAAAACAGTTTCTATTGGAATTTTGGATTTGGATATTGCCACTATATAGGCTTCTCCTGCCTTCCAGGTAAAAGAGAGCTCATCTCCCCGAAGGGCAATGGCGAACCCCTTCTGAGCCAAGAGGTTTTCACAAAGGGATTTCAACTCCTCTTTCTTTTCAATCCGATGGACTTCAATTTGGGCAGTAGGGGCGATCGGCCGGTCGCTCCTACCCAACTCCTTCAAAAGAGAATAGAATTCCATTCTCTTGTAGATCTCCTTCAAGTGGTTCTCGTCGGATCCAGAATAGGCGAGGGCAACCAGGTCCAGTTCTACAGGGGCATCGGTTCGAATTGTGACAAGATCCTTGGAAAGAAGGGCTTGATCCGTAAAGGTGATGAGGGTCTCCTTCAGGTTTTTCCGGGAGATCTTCTCCGCATTTTTTACGACCTCCTCCAGGCTTCCGAATTCATTCAGGAGTCGGGTTGCAGTCTTCATTCCGATCCCGGGGACTCCAGGGACATTGTCTATTGAATCTCCGGTCAATCCAAAGAGGTCGGGGACCCTTTCCGGGGGAACGCCATATTTCTCTAGCACTTCCTCTCTTCCATAGAACCCCTCTCCCTTCCCTCCCCTCCCCGGGTTGTAGACCTTCACCCCATCATTCACCAGTTGTAAAAAATCCTTATCTCCAGAAACGAGGATGATTGCCATCCCCTTTGTCTTGGCTTTTTGGGCGAGGGTTCCCATCACATCATCCGCCTCAAACCCGTCCAACTCAATGATAGAAATTCCCAGGGCTCCCGTGATCTCCTTGATGATAGGCATCTGATCCTGCATCTCTACAGGCATCTTCTCCCTCGTTGCCTTGTAATCCGCAAATTTTTTGTGACGAAAGGTGGGAGCAGGGGTATCAAAACAGACAGCGATATAGGGAGGGTTCTCCTCCCGTACGAGTTTCAAGAGAGAGCTTATGTAACCAAAGACAGCACCCGTATTCTCCCCTTTAGAGTTCCGCAACGGGTTACGGATAAAGGCAAAGTAGGATCGGTAAGCCAGAGCCGACCCATCAATGAGGAAGAGACGCTTCTTCATAATTCAGAGTAGCAGTAGCACTGGGTGGACTACTGCAACTGGAGACTGCTACTTTTATAGAGTCCTTTTTGAAGGATGTAATCCTCCACCTTCTGGGGCAAGAGGTCCTGGACGGGCTCACTCCGACGAATTCGTTCTCGGATCATTGTCGAAGAAATCTCAATAGGGGAAACTTCCACCCAGAGCATTTTGGATTGCCATTCCAGAGTTTCAGGTCTACGATCCACAATTTTTTCTCTCTTATAGCCCGGCCGGCTCATGACAACCACATGAGCAAGTTGAAAGATTGTCTTGGGGTCTTTCCAGGTCTCCATCTCGATCAACTGGTCTATCCCCATGATTAAGAAGAGTTCGGTCTTTGGGCAGGACTTCCTCAAAACAGTGAGGGTCTCTACGGTGAAAGAAATTCCCCCTTTCCGGATCTCCATATCTGAAACTTCAAACTGTGGATGATCCTCCAGAGCCAGAACCACCATCTCATACCGGGTTTGTGCCTCCGAGATCTCCTCCTCCAGTTTATGGGGAGGACGAAAAGAGGGGAGAAAGAGGATTTTCTCCAGATGGAGGTAGTTCCTCACCTCCTCCGCAACCCGGAGATGTCCAGAATGGATGGGGTCAAAAGTTCCTCCAAAGACGCCAAGACGACTCATCGAAAGTTAAGCATCAGTAGGCAGTTGTCCCGCCCGTGGCGGGATGACTGCTTTCTGCTACTGTTACTGGAATTTTGTTTTTCCTCCATCTTCTCTCTCACTCTTCTCTCTCCAATTTCTCAATCTTTTCCCTCGCCTTTAAGACAAATCCATCAACACCCTTTAAGAGTTCCCGATAGGCCTTCAAGGCTTCCTCTTTTCTCCCCATCATTCCGTAGCACTCCCCTAAGAGATAGGTTGCCTCACGACGAAAGCGTGATTTGGGATACTCCTCCAGGAGGGATTGAAGGTAGATGACTGCAGAAGAGCACTGCTTCCTTTTCCGGTAGAGCCTTCCGTTTTCCATGTTCTTCTTTGCCAGCTTTTCCTGGGCGAGAAAAAGAAAATTTTCCACATCCGGGACATACTTGGAGTCTGGGTATTTTGCCAAAAAATCTTTAAAGGATTGAATCGCTTTGTGGGTGTCCGCTTGATCCAAATAATAAGGGAGAGACTGCCGATAATAGGTGACACCCAGTCGGTACTGGGCCTCCTCCACATAGGGACTTTCCGGAAAATTACGAATAAGATATTGATACTCTAAAGCTCCCTGGGCATAATCCTCCATCAATGCATAGGATTCAGCTAAGTAGTACTGAGCATCATCGACATAATGACTTCCGGGATGTTCAAAGAGGACCCGCTTGAAACCATCTATGGCATTTTGATACTTCCCTCTGTCAAAGGCCTCCATCGCCAATTGGAACTGATCCGAGGCATCTAATTTGACCAGAGATTTTCCTCCACCACATCCAATGAGTAAAATGAAAAATGAAAAATGAAAAATTGCAATCACAATCCGCCTAAGGCGGTACAAGATTAGCACTGAGAGATGGTTTCGTCTTTGTCCCTCTATTTTATTTCTTGTGAAATTCTGTGAAATCTCGTGGTTTCTCATTTAGATTTTCATCTTTCCAATAACTTTTTCCATCAAGCGAGTGAGTTTGGGTTCTGTCTTTTCCGCCATGGCGATGATCCTCTCCAAACTCATCGGTCCCATTGCATCGGGGAGACCCATATCGGTAATGACGGAGAAACCTAAAACCCTCATCCCCATATGGCGAGCCGCAATGACCTCCGGCACTGTAGACATTCCCACAACATCTCCCCCGAGAATCCGAAGCATCCGATACTCTGCCGCAGTCTCTAAGTTGGGGCCTGCAAGTGCAACATAGACACCTTTTCGCAAGGGGATTCTCTCTTCCAGAGCAGTCTCTTCAGCTATGGCTAACAACTGGGGGTCATAACACTGAAACATGTCTGGAAATCGTGGCCCAATAGAATCATCATTGGTTCCCCGGAGAGGGTTATCCCCCTGGAAATTGATATGGTCGTTGATCAACATGAGGTCACCAGATTTGAAGAGGGGATTCATCCCCCCTGATGCATTGGAGACAACGAGCACGTTTGCCCCTAAGGATTTTACCACTCGAACGGGAAAAACAATCTCATTCATAGAATATCCTTCATAATAATGGAATCTCCCCTGCATCGCCACGATCCTTTTTCCTGAAAGATGCCCAAAGATGAGACGTCCCTCATGGCTTTCTACTGTAGAGAGGGGAAAATGAGGGATCTCCCCATAGGGAATCCTCTTCGCCTTCTCAATCTCCCCTGCCAGTTGTCCGAGACCCGTCCCTAGGATGATCCCTACCTGGGGTTCAAAATCGGTGATTTCCCGTATCGCTTTGACTGTCCCTTCAATCGTCTTCCTTAACTCACTCATTTTTCGAATTTTCAGTCGTTAAATTATATCCATCTATACTCAGAAGTCAACAAAAAAACTTGCCTTGTCAAGGCAAAGTAGAAATGTCCTGTTTTTAGCAAGATAGAAATGTCCTATTTTGTATGAACAAGAGAGAGAGCTTTTTCACCTTCATAATATCTGTCTTTAGATGAACTGGTTTTGAATCTTCTCCAGGGATGATCCTTTGGTGGAATATACATCTTCCTTGGCTTTCGGGGTTTTTGCTCATTCCATTTCAAGGGCCTGACGTCAATCTTCCGATATTTGAGACGCAGGTTGTTGTAGATGATATGCATCGTTCCATCCAATCTCTCCTCCACTACAACGGACTTGATTCTTGTATGAGGGAGAGTCGTTTCGATCTGATAGAGTTGTTTGTTATACAGGATCGTAAAGTCGTTTCGAAGACCCCGTTTTGTCTTTATGGAGAGGATTCGAAGAAGGTTTGTCCCTTTGGGGATCTTCCGGTGAAGATTGACGTCCTTTGCCGGAACGAGGCTAAATCTTTGGTTGTATGTGGGTAGATATTCTTTAAGGAACCTGTTTGCTTCCTCCTTACTCTGAATCCCCGCAAGCCTCATCTCTTTGATCAACCGATCCTGAAGGGTACCGAAGAGTCTCTCTATCCTCCCTTTGGCCTGAGGAGAGTCTGCATGGATGATCTCTACGCCCAATTCATCCAGGGCCCTCTCAAACTGGCTCTTCGTTTCACAGATCCCCTGTAACTCTTCTTCCAGGGTAAGCCTTCGGGTTGATTTGTAAGTCGTGTGTTTGTCAAGATAGACACTCTGAGGGATGCCATAACGCTTGATATAGGCCCGGAAACTATCCATAGCCGGAAAGGTTCCTTCATACTCATAGAAACGGGCAAATACCCTATTGGTCGCATCATCGATGTAGCCCATAAGAACCAATTCGGGTCCTCTTCCCTCCAGCCAATCCCCGATTCGGCCCATCTGCACCATCTCCCCCCAACGCGCCCGGAACATTGCCCAGCCCCCGGCGATAGCCGGCCAGAAGGGGAGCCTGCGGTCCAAATAGAGGCCATTGGCGAACTCGCCGATGCCATGGCTGACGATCATGACGCCAATACTTCCGATCATGGCCACCGGCATGAAAACCACGGCACCGCCCATCCCCGCCAAGACGAGCCCGACAAGCGGCAAGAACATCGCTGCCGCCCCAACGTAACCCGCCGCCAGAACCAGGCCAAACAAGCCAACCACCCCTGGAGCCGCAACCACACCGCGGCTAGCGGCGTAATCCAGCCGCGGTCGGCGGCGCCGCGAGAGAATCTCCATCGTCCAACACCAAACCAAGGCCATCGCCAGCATCCCCAAGATCATGCCCCCGGCCTGGTCTTGCCAGCCCATCACTCTTTCGCCGCGCTCCGTGATCGCCTTGACATCAGGGAAGGAGCCCAACTCAATCCCTGGGTTGAAGACGAACCAGGACACCACGGAAAAGGTGCCCTGCAAGGCAACGACGGGCCAAAGAGTCTGCCACGACAGGTGTGGGGCCAAGCGGGCCCAGGTGCCTGTGTTCGCGGCGCTCGCCGGGGTCCTCGTGCTGTACCTGGCGGTTCGTTACCAGGTGCTCGGCACGCTCTTTCACCGGGATGCAGCGCCCTACATCGTGATGTTGCCGCCTTCGCTCAGGATGAGCACGGCCGTGGCGAACATCACCGAGTTGGTGCGGCTCTGTCT
>JADFOU010000321.1 GCA_022562655.1 candidate division TA06 bacterium | reverse complement strand
CGGAATTTATGCATATCGAAGGGAGACCCTCCTCACCCTCTCTCGTCTCCCCCAGACCCCCCTCGAAAAAAGGGAAGGACTCGAGCAATGGAGGGCTTTAGAAAATGGCATCCGGATCAAAGGGGTCTACACACCTCACGGATCTATCGCAGTAGATACCCCTGAGGACCTAATAAGAGCAGAGGAAATCATCACCAATAATCAAATTCAAATTTCAAATCCTACATAACAAATCCCAAATAAATTCCAATGACCGAATACCAAAATTGCAACCACCCCGCCTTAGGCGGGGTGAAAATCAGTTAAATCCCTGACCTGACGCCCCGAGCCCGATTCTCCCTTTGCCCCACCCACGGGCGGGCAGGCAGGACAGGCTTGAATCAGAATGGAAATTTTCATAAAATGAGATATATCGTGATTGCGGGTGGTGTAATGAGCAGTGTTGGAAAAGGAGTGATCACCGCCTCCATAGGAAAGATCCTCCAGCAATATGGCTATCGGACGACAGCCATCAAGATTGACCCTTACATCAATGTGGACGCAGGAACGCTCCGTCCTACCGAACACGGCGAGGTCTGGGTCACAAACGATGGAGGGGAGATTGACCAGGACTTGGGAACCTATGAGCGGTTTTTGGGGACAGAGATCTCGAAGCGGAATAACATCACGACGGGTCAGATCTATCTGTCGGTGATAGAGCGAGAGCGGAAGGGGGAGTATCTTGGAAAGACGGTCCAGTTCATTCCCCACATCGTGGAGGAGATCAAAAGTCGGGTCAAGGAGGCTGGGAAGGGATATGATTTTGTCCTGGTGGAGATCGGGGGAACCATTGGAGACTATGAGAATATCCCCTACCTCTTCGCAATGAAATCCCTGGAACGGGAACTGGGAAAGAAGAGTGTGATCTATGTCCTCATCACCTACCTCCCCATACCAGATCATATTCGGGAGATGAAGACAAAACCCTCTCAACAGGCAATCAAACTCCTGGCGGAGCACGGGATCTTTCCTGACCTCATTCTTTGCAGGGGCAAAATCCCCCTGGATGAGATTCGAAAGAAGAAGATTGAGACTTATGCCAACATCGAGGCAGAGCATGTCATTTCCGCACCGGATGTATCGACCATCTATCAGGTTCCCCTCAATTTAGAACAAGAAGAACTGGGGAAGAAGATCTTCAAGATCTTTGAACTTCATCCAATCAGTAAGCCGGACTGGTCCGAGTGGGAAAAGTTGGTTGAAGTGATTCTTTCGCCCTCTAAAATCCTTCGGGTTGGCATTATTGGCAAGTATGTGGATGTAGGGGATTTCAGCCTTCCTGATTCCTATACCTCTATTAACCAAGCTCTGGCACATGCCGCCTGCCACTTGGGTATGGGGGTGGAAATCCAATGGGTAGATGCCAAGAGCCTTGAAGGAGAAGGAGGGATAGAGAAGATTCGGGAGTATGATGGGATCATCGTCCCCGGTGGTTTTGGTGCCACCGGAGTGGAAGGAAAGATTGCTGCCATACGGTTTGCTCGAGAGGAGGGAATCCCCTATCTAGGCCTCTGCTACGGTCTTCAGTGGGCTGTCGTGGAGTTCGCCCGAACGATCTGCGGAATCAAAACCGCCCACTCCTCGGAGATAGATCAAAAGACTGAGTACCCCGTCATTGACCTCCTTCCCAGCCAAAGGGAAGTGATGTCCGAAAAGAGATATGGGGGAAGTATGAGGCTTGGAGATTATGCCGCTCTCCTTCAGAAGGGAAGCCAAGTCTTTCAGCTCTATGAAAAGACGGGGAGACTTGCAAAAGATGGTGAGAGGGTGAATGCCCTCAAAGAGAAGAAAGAGTCTCAATTCCGCCTTGGACGTTTAGACGGGGAATATGTCATCCTGGAGCGCCATCGTCACCGCTACGAGGTCTCTCCCCAATTTGTTCCTCTTTTAGAGAAGAAAGGACTCCGCTTCACGGGCTACCACAGCCGGGAAGACGGGTGCAACCTGATGGAATTCATCGAACTTCCCGACCATCCCTTCTTCATTGCCACACAGGCCCATCCGGAGTTCAAATCCCTTCTGGAAGATCCCGCCCCCCTCTTCCTCGGATTTCTTCAAGCCATGATCAAAACCAGCTAAAGGGTAAATGGTTAAATGGTAATTGGTAATTAGTAATTGAATTATAGTGGTTAACCCAAAATCTTTTTTCTTACCCAATCATCAACCATTTAACCAATAACCCATTACGAATAACCAATTTCGGTTCTTCTCCAATTTAGTTGATAAAAAAGTAGGTTATGACTAAGCTGCAAAAGAAGAGTGGACATCTGGTTTCTCCAAAGGATAATAATCTTGTAATCCCTCAAAAAATTATCCAAAGGAGGCCAACGATGTCCAGTTTGAGTATAGCACAGTACTTCCCCTTTTGTCGAGTCCGTATTATCCAGCAATGGGTTTCGTGGGAGGCCGATAGAGCCTGAATCGAAGTGGTTCCCGACAAACGATTCCGCCCTCTCTGTCACCTTTCGCTAAAGCTTCAGGTGGCTTTCAGCCACATTAGAAAAAATGAACTTATGTATTGTGTGACCTACGAAGACTAAGTCATAAAAAGGTTTACGCAGGTTTGACTCCTGAACCGATTTTTGAGTACAAAAGCGATAGAAAGGATTGCACAATTCTGAAAAAAATATTGACTTGGGTGTCTGATGATTTTCTCTCTGTTTTTTCTGGACCACTATAAGTTATTCCTCGTGTACCAAAGGCCTCTGT
>JADFOU010000320.1 GCA_022562655.1 candidate division TA06 bacterium | reverse complement strand
GACTACGAGACGGAAGGCTGCTGGACGCCCGAAAAAAGGGAAGGAGAAGCGGACGCACAAGGTGTTGCTCTCCTTCACGGAGGCAGAGGGAAAGCGCGTCAAGCAGAAAGCCGGTATGGTTCCAGAGGCAACATACCTGATGGCACAGCTACGTGATAACGGCTTATTCGAATAAGCTGAATTATACGAATAATACGGCTAATTCAAATAAGCTGAAGTATACCGACAGCTTCAACAAAATGGGGAAGCGGACGAAATGATCAAGCTATTCATTAGCGTTCTTGTGGTTGGGTTTATCATGGGCATAGCAGAGGGGCTTGCCCAGCAATTGAAGGATCTCGGTGCTCAAAGGGTGATCCTCTTTGGTTCCTTGGCCCGAGGAGAGGTGAGGGAGGATACCGATATTGACCTCTTAGTCATTTTGGAGACCTCTCTCCCCCGTATGAAACGAAGGAGGAAGCTCTACGAATCCCTCGACTACCACGAGCCCCTTGACCTCTGGGTCCTCACCCCAACAGAGTGGGAGAAGGCACAAAAGGAGATGCCCTTCTTCCAGGAAGTGGCGAAAGAGGGGAGGGTGCTTCTATGAGCAAGGCTCGTGAAGAGGCTTCCCGATGGATACGACAGGCTGAGGATGATCTGAGGGGTGCAGAGATCTTATTGAAAGAGAGATTTTATGACAAGGCTTGTTTTATCTCCCATCAGGTTATTGAAAAGTCTCTTAAAGCCTACCTCTATTTCCAGGGAGAGGCAAAGGTTCTGGGTCATTCACTCCTCTCCCTCTGTGACAGAACTTCCGGATACGATGATTCCTTTAAAGCGTTTAGAAAAAGGCTCAAGGCGATCGAGGGTTACTATGTGGATACCCGATATCCGAACAGTATCGAGGACTCTTACATCCCTACAGAATTCTTTGAAGAGGAGGATGCGAAAGATGCTTTCACCCTTGCCGGAGAGATCCTCAGTTTTGTTCGGAAGAAGATTGATTGAATTTCTCGTTGCTCTTTCGATCCTCGGTCTCGGCTGTGCTCTGGAAGAGAAGAGTAGGCCTTCTATACCGAAACATACTAAAGAGGAGATTCCCATGTTGGAGAACATCACCTGGCTGGGTCATGCCAGTTTCAAGATCACCGGGGAGAAAGTGGTCTACATAGACCCCTGGAAATTGAAGGAGGGAGCGGAGCATGCAGACATCATCCTCATCACCCACGACCACTACGACCATCTGGTGCCTGAGGATGTTATGAAGATCCAGAAGGAAGGCACAACCATCGTCACAACGGCGGATGGAGCGAAGAAACTCTCTGGGAATATAAAAACCGTCAAAGCCGGGGATACCCTGACTGTGGAGGGGATCCAGATTGAGGCCGTTCCCGCCTACAATATTGGAAAGGAATTCCATCCGAAAGCCAGTGGATGGGTGGGATACATTGTGACCATCGGGGGACAGCGGATCTATCATCCTGGGGACACGGACCTCATCCCGGAGATGGAGAATGTGCAGGCCGATATTGCCTTTCTCCCCGTGGGTGGAACCTACACCATGAACGCTGAAGAGGCGGCACAGGCGGCGAACAAGATCAAGCCCAAAGTAGCCGTTCCTATGCACTATGGGACCATCGTCGGCTCCATCGAGGATGCGAAGAAATTTCAGGAGAAGTGTCAGGTTCCAGTGGATATCCTGACAGCGGAATGAATAAGGCAGACAATAGACGTTAGACTTTGGACTTTTGATTTAAGTCTACTGTCTATAGTCTAAAGTCAAGTACCTCAAGAGAAAAGGGGTGGGGATGAAAATAGAATCTTACAGTTTTGGCAGGATCACCATTAAAGGCAGAGAATACAACTCCGATGTCATTCTCTATCCGGATCGGATTGACTCCAGTTGGTGGAGGAAGGAAGGACATGAACTCTGTGTCGACGACTTACAGGATATTCTTCCTGAGGGTCCAGAGGTCTTAGTCGTAGGGACGGGGAATGTGGGGTGTATGAAGGTATTGCCCGAGACGGAAGACCTTCTGAAAGAGAAGGGGATTGAGATGATTACTGAGTTGACAGAACATGCCTGCAAAACCTTCAACAAAATCTCAAAAGAGAAAAAAACCATCGCCTGCCTCCATTTGACTTGCTAAGCGAGGAATTTTTGAATATACTACTGGGTAGGCCAAACATTATACCGCCTTTGGAGGATCCAAGGTCAACCGGGACGGTTGACCTACCAACAAATGAAATTATATGGTAGGATAAGCGTCCTCGCTTGTCTAAACAAGTTATGAAGAGAATAAGATATCGTTGGTTTTGGAAAAGGGGGTTCTCTTGTTTCCTACCTACTATCTACTACCTACTATTTGCTGTCTCCTCGCCTGCTCAAATCACTTTTGAGAGGACCTATGGTGGCGGTGCTCGTGATGAGGGATACTCTGTCCAGCAAACCTCGGACGGAGGGTATATTATTGCAGGGCTAACATGGTCCTTCGGTTCAGGTCGAGATGATGTCTATCTCATTAAGACAGACTCTTTGGGGGATACCCTATGGACGAGAACTTTCGGAGGTACAAATTCTGATGGGGGCAGATCTGTCCAGCAAACCTTGGATGGGGGGTATATCATTACAGGATTCACTAATTCCTTTGGTGTAGGGGGAATTGATGTCTACCTGATTAAAACAGATTCATTGGGGGACACCCTATGGACAAAAACCTATGGTGGAGATTATAATGATGGAGGTTACTCAGTCCAGCAGACTTTAGATAAAGGCTATATCAT
>JADFOU010000319.1 GCA_022562655.1 candidate division TA06 bacterium | reverse complement strand
GGAGATTGGAAGGGTTGTCTCGGACAAAGTTGAGGATGTCCGATCGAGTGATGCCATTCCCACCATTTTCCTTCGTCACCCTATAGAGATAGAGGGCTTTCTTCCTCTCCTCTAAATAGACCCTCTTTCCATTAAGAGATATCTGTTTCATCACTCCACCTCTCTTATCAATGGACACGCATCTTCCAACCCTCACTCTATTCTATATCAAAAACCGTGCCAAACTTAATTTTTTTGAACAATTTTCAAAATTTTTATAAGTAACTATCTAAAAAGGGCTTAGGTTATAGATAAAATCCGTCAAAACAATCTTTTACAAAAAAGAAACACCCTCTGCAACACACCGTTGCACTTCCTGTTGCACTACAGATTAAGTTATTGAATATCAGGAAGATAGACTGCAACTGATGGTTGCGAAAAAGTGTTGCACTTCCTCTACGACTTTCGCTTAAATCTCAGAGATTCAGCGGATATCGGCATAGTCAGGAGCTGGTGTGGGGAGGCCAGGACTGCCACCAGTGGAACCCCCACTACCACCACTCCTTGCTGAAAAGCCAAGACTTGCGAGGAAGACAAAACAGCAGAAAGTAAGAAGGAACTTTTTCACCTTCACTACCTCCTTCTTGGAACTGTTAAAGTGTAACAAAAAGGTTACAGTTTTTGGATCAAATTGTCAAGTCTTTTTTTTAAAAAGTTTTTGAGCTCAATTGTCACGGAAAAGTGACTTTTGGGGGGAAAAAAGAAAAAGACCTTAGAGGTTTCTCTAAGGTCTTTAGAAAAGTTTGAGTAATTCTGGGTAAATTTCCCTAACCGGACGAATACCAACAAATAAAGTTGCTATTTCGCCCGATTCTGGAGGCTACCTATTTTGGAACATTTCCCTTGTGAGGTTGAGGCGTTTCATTACTCTCTGGAGTTGCTGACGATGAAGACCCAGTTCCTTGGCTGCCCGGGTGATGTTTCCGCCAGCTCGTGCAAGGGCTTCCTCAATCCGGCTTCTCTCGGCTTCCATACGAGACTGGGTTAGAGAGAGGCTTGCGGGTTGATGGATTTTGAGTGCTGGATAGATATCTCTCGGGGTGATCGTCTCCTTTTCTGCAATCACAACTGCCCGTTCAATATAGTTTTCTAACTCCCTCACATTTCCGGGCCATAGGTATTTCAGAAGATAATCCATCGCTTCTGAGGTTAAGCCTTTCAATTCCTTGCCGGATTTTTCATTGTAGAGGGTGAGGAAGTGTTGAGCAAGGAGGGGAATGTCCTCTTTTCTCTCCCGGAGAGGTGGGAGAGAGATCAAGATGACATTGATTCGGAAGAAGAGATCCTGGCGAAAACGTCCTTCCTCCACCTCTCTGGCGAGGTTTTTGTTGGTTGCGCAAATGACCCGGACATCCACCCTCCGGGGTGTTGCCTCCCCTACCCTTCGAATCTCCCCTTCTTCAAGGACTCTCAAAAGTTTTACCTGGACGGTGAGTGGGGCATCTCCGATCTCGTCAAGGAAGATGCTCCCACCAGTGGCAGCTTCAAAAATTCCCCCTTCATCGCTCGTGGCTCCTGTGAAGGAACCCTTTTTGTGACCAAAGAGTTCAGATTCCAGAAGTCCTTCAGGAACGGACCCGCAGATAAGTGGAATGAAATTTTGAGAGCCCCTCTGACCCTGATAATGGATGGCTCTGGCGACCAGTTCTTTTCCAGTTCCCGTCTCCCCCTGGATCAGTACGGTGGAATCAGAGGATGCCGCCTGCTCGATGAGGTTTCGAAGGTCTTCCATCTTTTTCGAGGTGCCGATGATTTTCTTATTGCTGAAAAGGTCTTTCACTTCTCTCCGAAGGTGATGGCTTTCTTGACGGAGACGGTCATGGAATCTTGCATTTTCTATGGCAACAGCGATGAGGTTGGCAAGAGAGATGAGGAAGGTTTGATCCTCATCGGTGAAAAGATGGGAGGAGATTCGGCTGTCCACATAGATGGTCCCTATTACCTGCTTCTGGGTGATCAGTGGGACGCACAGGAGAGAGTGTATGTTGTTAAGAATGACACTTTCCCTTTTCTGAAATCTCGGATCCATACAGGCGTCGGTTGAGATGATTGACGTCCCTTCTTTTGACACCTGATTGAGGATGGATTCTGAAAGTTCAGAAGCATCCCGAATGGTGGTATTGTCCATATTTTTCCCGGCAGCGACCCGGAGATCCCCGTTCTCTTTCAGGAGGAGGACACCCCGTTCTGCTTTGAGAAGGTTGATCACGAGGTCCATCACTTTTCGCAGGAGGGTTTTGAGATCCAATATGGAATTGATCACCTGACTCGCCTCATAAAGGGTCTTGAGTTGGTCCTCACGACCGAAGGGGGTAGTCTTTGAAGAAAGCTGGAAAACGAGCTGAGCAGTTGTTGTGTGTACCTTTTCAAGTTGCCCTTTGGCGCCCAAATCCCGGAAGATTGTTTCAGCCTTTTTAAGATAATTACACGCAGTTTGGAAGGAGTCGGTATGGTGGGTTTTTTGCCAGCTTGAGAGATGAAAGTGAGCCAAGGCGATGAGGGTCTGAGCAAGTTCGTAGCGGTTACTGGCTTTTTCAAGAATCTCGAGAGACTTGGAGTAATTCTCCAATGCCTTTTCGTTTTCTCCTATCTCAGCACAGACCGCCCCGAGGATTCGATGGGAAGAGCCAATATCATCCTCGTTTTTCTGTTTGATTGCAACTACAAGCCCCTCTTCTATGGACTGAAAGGCCTTTTCTATCTCCTTTCTCTTTAAATGAACCTGTGAGTGAGTTTGGTGAAAGAGAG
>JADFOU010000318.1 GCA_022562655.1 candidate division TA06 bacterium | reverse complement strand
GTGGTTCTGATATAATCGGAATTCGGAATTCGGAATTCGGAATTCATTCTTCTCTTCCTCCACTCCAACTGGATTGTAGGCAAAGATGGTTTTCTGAATGCAGTCATTGGTGGTATCACTGTCCTGGGAAACCTCAATGCAGACAGTCATCATATAATTTATGGAATCTGCAGAAGGGACAGTCCAATCGGAGAAGAAAACCTGAAAAGAGGAATCTGGAAGGAGATTTGTACCCTGAGCCGTGTCCGCGTATCCATCAATGGAGACGATGACATCAAAAGTATCTTCAAGGACAGTCCCGAAGTTCCGAACTGTTGCCATGACGGTGACAGTAGAATCTGTAAAGACCGTATCCCCAGGGGCATCGAGAGCGATCACTCCCCCGTCGTGGATGATGACGCGATAGGCAAAGATGGACTTCGCCCCACAGTCATTGGTGGTATCCACATCAAAAGCAACCTCAGTGCAGACAGTCATCGTATAGGTTGTCGAGTCTGGCGGAGGGACGGTCCAGGGAGCGAAGGAAACCTGGGTGGAGTCCCCCGGAGGAAGTGCGACTACCGTTTGGGTATCCACATAGCCATCGATCGTGCAGTGCACATCAAAAGTCTCCAGTACCTCTCCGATGTTTTGAACCCATGCCATTGGTGTATAGAGGGAATCGGCAAAGACGGTGTCAGAAGGGGCAAGGAGAGAAAGGGTTCTACCATTATGCTCAAGGGTTCCCCGTGCGTACTTGAGATTCGCGTTGGTAAAATCAAAGTAGGAGATGTGGGGTTCCCCCTGGCTATCCAGGGAGAGAGAGGTATACCAACCGACATCCCCCAGGGTATCCACTCCCTCGATCGCCCATGCCGATCCAGTCCACCGGGCAAACTTCAAATTCTGGTTGCTGAAATCATAGTAGGAAATATGGGGGTACCCCAAACCATCTAAGGCGAGGGAGGTCCACTGACCAACACTCGCCGTTGCATCCACCACTTCAATGTCCCAGACCGATCCCGTCCACCGGGCAACTTTCAAGTCAGAGTTGGTGTTATCAAAGTAACTGATCTGGGGGTATCCCGAGGAATCTATGACGAGAGAGGTAAACTGGCCGATCTCTCCCCCGATGATGGAATCTACCACCTCAGTGGTCCATGAAGCACCGCTCCGCCGGGCATATTTGAGATTACTACTGGATCCATCATAGAAAGAGAGATGAGGGTTCATGGAATCATCCAAGGCAAGAGAGAGATACGCTCTGACAGCAAAGGTGGCATCCACAGTATCGATCTCCCAGGCTGATCCCGTCCATCGGGCATATATCAAATAAAAGTTACCGTCATCTAAATAACTGATGTGGGGATTTCCTGAATCGTCTAATGCGATAGAAGTATAGGTACCGACAAACCCCACGGTATCCACCGGTTGGAAACTCCAGGTCACCCCTGTCCACTGGGCAATCTTTGGATCCCAGTTGGGGAGGTCAAAGTAGGAGACGTGGGGAAATCCAGAATTGTCCAGGGCAATGGAGGTATACACTCCGACATTCCCCGTCGTATCCACCGATTCGAGATTCCAGACCGCTCCTGTCCAGCGGGCGACCTTTAGATCCTGGTTGCTGGCATCGTAGTAGGAGATGTGGGGGTCCATAGAATTCTCTAAGGCAAGAGAGGTATAGGAACCTACATTCCCTGCGGTATCTACTTGTTCGATCTGCCAGGTCACCGCATCAATCCCTCGGCGCTCTATGACTGGAGAGAAGACGTTAAAGACCCAGAGAAAAATAAAAACAGTTCCTATCTTTTTCATAATTGACCTCTTCTTCTTAAATTTCAATGGGATGAGATTGACACACTTCTCTCCCTTTGTCAAGAACTTGTTGACCCGTAAATTCGAACCTGCCGGCCATTGAAAACATAGTTTGGTACATGGACAACTCATTTACTTTGCTTGAGGTGAAGGATAGTAGGGGCGGGTTTGAAACCCGCCCCTACCGAAAGGGCTTCCCTTGGTGATGGTCTGGCTTTATCTCAGAAGAATTGTCTTCATTGTCGAAGTGAAATCAGAAGCCTGCCCGATTCGGGACGCCAATCGAGTGAAGTAGATGCCAGCCACAGCCTTCTCTCCCTGGTTGTCTCTCCCATCCCAAGTGACGGAGTAAGACCCCGCCTCTTGCTTCCCATCGACCAAGGTCCGAACCTCCCGTCCCGTCAGGTCATAGACCTTCAAGGTAGCTTGTGTAGTCACAGGAAGTGAATATCGAATCACTGTTGATCCGTGGAAGGGATTTGGCTCGTTCTGGTGAAGGGTGAAGATGGTCGGGAAGGTACTCGATCCCCCTGACTGGGGACCTCCACCGACTGCAGTGATAACGACACAGTCATTCCCCTCAATTGTCGTTCCATCCTGCAGTTTCCCCGTGAGGGTTAACACGACTTCGTCGCCGCCACTGCCCCCTGACAGTGCCGCGTTAGCTGCGATGACCGCTTGCTTGTTAAACTTAAAGCTGAAATCAAGAAGCCCATCGGGCCCCTCGGTGGTGCAGTCGCACTCATCTAGACCGTTTGTAGGTACAGGTGTGGCGACATCCTCCATATTCCATCGGAGTGCTGGAACGCCTTCAAGTTGGACAGTCGAAGGGTCGATGGTTGTCACATCGAAATCTGCTGTCCCAAGGATCGCCACGGGAAGGACACCTTTGCCTTTTGTGTTTAAGGCATTGGGGCAGGACTCGGGCTTGATGTCAAATTCAACCACTATGATTTCAGGTTCCCCATTTTCGCCTGCGCAAATGCAGGTGCCCTCT
>JADFOU010000317.1 GCA_022562655.1 candidate division TA06 bacterium | reverse complement strand
TGAGATAGCGTGACTTGGTTATAGAAACCCGCTCTCTTTTTAGGTCGACGTCCCCCCACCTAAGAGCTATTGCCTCAGATGGACGCATTCCGGTCCAGAACAAGGTAAAGAGAAATGGATAGTAAAAAGGATTCTTGACCTTGAACTGGGTTAGAATCTTGTCCCTTTCCTCTTCGGTGAACGGGTCTGGTTTTTGTGGCTTTGCCCTGGGCCATTGGAGAACCTCAAAGGGATCTTTTTCGATCAAGTAATCCACTCTCCGCGCGTCTCGGACCATGGCCCGGAAGGTTGCGTCCATGATATTGCGACAGGACTTTAAACTGAGTCCGCGCTCTTGAAGAAGATGTGCTCGGAAGTCTTCTAATCGAGGAGGGGAAACCTCAGACAGATTGATGGTTTCAAATTTAGGTAAAATGTAGCGGTTAAACTGCTCACGGTAGTCTCTCTCCAGACCTTTTCTTACCACGGGAGGCTTCTTGCGCTCGATCCATTCTCGGTAGAATTTGCCCACTGTCATTGGTTCTTCTTTTTTCGGCCTATAATCATCTGCCTTGTTACCCTCTGGAAACCACTTGAGATAATTAAACTTCCTCTTCTTGATTTCTCGGGACATAATGACGGCCTGGGCTTTAACAAACTCTCGGTTTTCGGGAGTGTCTCTTAGCCCGGTTCCTTCCCAGCTCCTCGTCCTGTTCCAAAACAGGTGGAATGCCAGGAAGCCATGCTGGTTAACTTTGACCTTACAGGCCATTAACTCCTCCGCCTCTTACCCTTGGTCCGGGCAAGGTACTCTTTGGCCAATCGAACAAGAATATCTGTTGCCGTTGTATCCTCCTCCAGTGCCTTGAATTTCAGTTTCTTCCAGAGGTCCGGCGGGAGGTTCATCGAGATCTTCACCAATTCGCCTTTCTGCTTCATATATGGACATATATATCTTGTCAAATATCCTGTCAAGAGATTAACTGAAGTTTTTCTCAGGTGGAGATTCTCCCAAATAGTAGCCACGGGCCATTGGAATTGCCCCATTGCCCTCTTGGGTTGTCTTTTCCTCTTTTTCCTCCAACCAAGCTACTATCGCACTCCACTTAAACCGGGGACGAATTCCTTTTGGACTGAAATAATGGACCCCTTTGGTAAAGGTCCCGTTGGCCATCTTGTTACGGACGGTTTTGGGCTCTACTTTCAAGCGAGAGGATAGCTCAGCGATGGTCAGATACTCTTCGTTCATCAGCCCTTCTTTTCAGCGTTCTAGTCAGGACTTCCCACCCCTTTGTCGGGCCGACCGCAGATAGTAGTTCCGCCACCCGACTTAAGGACCAGTGATCCATGCGGCACCGGGCAGAACAGAACTGTCTGGTACGCCTACGCCTGATTGAAGGCTCCAACCGGGTCTCACAAAGGGGGTTCTGACACTGCTCAAACATGGTCATAGAAAATCGTTAACGGCTATTTGGGAGCCTTTTCACTTTGTGGAATCCTATTCCATTCACCCGTTCGAGAAGTTTCGTTAACGGCTGGGATTTGATTTAGATTTTTTTTTGATCTCGATTGCCCTATTTCCCCTTCTGAATCTTCAAGCTCAACCCACAATTTAGGTAACCGCATCGAGGATAGAAGTGGGAATGGTTATTCATCTTTTAATAGCCAGACGGCTGTGGACCTTCCCACAGGTCATCATCGAGCCGAAAACATGCCCCCCACCCCCTCGGAAAGACCCCCCCCGCCTCGAGGCCGACCCCCAATCGCTTCCTTCCAATCGCCGACCTCGAGGCAGATCAAACAGGGTTTCCATATTCAACTGCCACCTTCGTTTCGACGGCCGCGGCCCCTGATAACCTTTGAAACATCTAGTATTGACCCCTCATAATCGATGACACCTTCCAAGTCCCTGGTATTGCTCATGTCCAAAGTTTACATAATTATTTGTTATCAGACGTTGGAAGTGAGACATTCAATGTGTTAACTATCTGTCCCCGGCCTCGACAACACCAAAATCAAACACCCTTCGCCTCGACCTCGATCGGTGGATCCTCGGCCGCGGGGCCAGGGGCAGGGATCTTCTCTTCTTTTGAGAGGGGAGGCGGATTCTTATATCCCTTGTTTGGCCCCTCTTGAGCCCCATAGGCAGCAAGGACAATCTGAAGAGGCTGACCACCAGCTCCCGTAACTTCCCATCTGTCTCTATATTCAGGAATCTGACGCTTTACTTCGAACATTAAGAGATTATCCGAATACCTCTGGATATATCCCCCGGGTTCTCCTTTATACCATCCAGTAGGCTCTCGAACACCATCCAGGGCTCTACGCCTAACTTCAGCTACTAATGCATCCACAGATGTGTCATGAGCCTTCTGAAAGGCCTCCTGAAAGGCTTCATCATGCTCCCTGAGGTAGAAGACCGTATTTCGATCCAACTTAGCCACCTTACAAGATGCGGTGATGTTGGCTGAGGTAGCGTAGTGCTCCAGGAACAGCCGGCACTTGGCCCTGCTGGCCCTCTTGGGCTTGCGAAGGGAAGTATCCTCACTGTAGCGTCCGATGTCTTTCAATTCTCCACCATACAAGTCCTAAACCAATCAGACCCATGTCCTCTGAGATTCCAGCCGTTACCCGATCGGATTTGATACTCAAAGTCTTCATTCTCGAAACTGACATTGATCCCAGCTATCGCACACCCATCGGCATTGTGCTCAGGCTCGTAGCCATTCTGAATCCAGCCCTTGCGGCCATCGGAGAGTATGATCTGAGCCGAGATATGTATCCGGCTAACGATCTCTTTGAGGATCTCTAAGTCTTTGCCGTTG
>JADFOU010000316.1 GCA_022562655.1 candidate division TA06 bacterium | reverse complement strand
AGGAGGTAAAAAGGAGATTTTCGATCTGGAAGTTGGTCCAGGCGGGGTTCTGGGAACGGAGGAGGGCGATGGCCCCGGCGACGACAGGGGAAGAGGCAGAGGTCCCGCTTGTGCTTACATATCCCCCCCCATTGCCTGCCCCGAGAATCCCATCCCCCGGGGCACAGACATCTACCCAGGTGCCGTAGCTGGAATAACTCGACTTTTGATCGCTCGAATTGGTTGCCGCAACGGCGATGACGTTAACATTGGCAGCAGGGTATAAGCGATTGCTGGTGTTTCCATTACCGGCTGAGGCACAGAGGACAAGTCCTGCTGCATGAGCTGCCTGCAAGGCATTATTGATGCCAGAATTGAACCCCCCTCCCCAACTCATATTGATAACATGGGCACCATTATTCGCAGAGTAGTTAATGGTATTGATGAGACAAGAGGTGAAGAGAGGCGCACAGCGAAAGGCCATTGTTCGGCAATTCCAGGGAATCCCTGCTCCACCCATCCCATTGTCCGTCACCATATTGGCGATCCCGGAGACCCATGTTCCATGGTTAAACCCCCCGCCCCCGGGAGTTGGATTCGGGTCATTCCCTGTGAAATCCCATCCAATCACATCATCAATAAAACCATTCCCGTCATTGTCTACTCCATCCAGATCTCCTCCGCTTCCGGAAGAATAGTTTTCAAAAGTACCATTCCCATTGAAGTCTTCAAGCGTGTTGATCCAGAGGTTGCCCTCTAAATCCGGATGATCCCAGTCATTGCCCGTATCGATGATGCTGAGGACGATGGAAGAATTACCTTTCTGGATATCCCAAGCCTCTGGTGCCTTGATCTTGGGAAGAGCCCACTGGCTGCTGAAGAGGGGGTCGTTGGGGGTATCGAGTGGTTGATAGATGACATTGGGAAAGGCATCAAAGACCAAAGAATGTTTCTTATAAGCCTCCACCGCCATCAGAATATCGGTATCCTCGGGCAGGAAGAGGTGGTAGAGGAGGTCCATCCCATACTGTTTCCCTATCTCCGAGATCGTACCCCGAACCAATCTCTGCGCCTCAAAGACCTGAAAGGTCTCATTCAAGTCGTCAATTGTGGGAATTCCGAGGGTGGCGATTCCATTTTTCTCTCCCAGGGCAAGTCTCTCCCTCGCCTCCTCTTCAAAGAAGAGGATCACCTCTCCGGGAAGATACCCCGCTTCTGCTGGAGACTGGTTTTGTTGTGAAGCGAAGATACCGTTTAAGGGGAGAAGAAGGGTCAGAACAGAGAGACAACCTTTTCGGTTCATTGAATATCTCCTTACATTTGAACGCCCTTACTTATCAGCGGATCAGGATCAGTTTTTGAGTGGTTTCCTGAGATCCAGCCGCCAGTTTGACAAAGTAGACTCCACTCGATACCCGCATTCCCGCATTGCTGCGGCCGTCCCAGAAGAGGTGATAGGTTCCGTCTTCCAGCTCCCCATCCATCATTGTCTTCACCAGTTGTCCGGAAACATCGTAGATCTTCAGGCTGGTCAGTGCAGGAGAAGGAAGTTGAAATCTGAACTCCGTAAGGTTTCGGAAGGGGTTGGGTTGACTCGGAAGGAAAGCAAATTTCGAAATTCCCACTTCAAAATTGGATTCCTCCTCAACTCCCAGAGGAACCGAACAACCAAGCCATCCCAAGACCCTTGCCATCACGGTATCCCTTCCGGCGTAGAAGGAGAGTTTGTTGATCCCCTCGAACCCGAAGGCAAAATAGACCATCCTATAGGTTCCGGAGTCATATCGGAGGGCAGCAACTTCAGAAGGGGTGTAGGTGATCACTGGCGAAGCACCGCCTATAGGTGTAATGACATCCTGGGAATTCTGATTATTAGCTCCTCCGCTTCCTTGGGTGAGGATGTCCAAACCCTCCCCGATAGGATCTCCCGGAACGCCTTCCAGGACATTTTCCGAGGCAGTGGGGGCATCGAAGAGGGCATGGAGATAATTGAGGTAGAATGCATCGCCCCCGATATCCTCTCCAATATTCTGTCCCGTAATGAAGAGGTTCCCTCCACCGTCCAAATAAGTGGTGAGGTCCGTCTGGTCTTGAGGGGTGAGGGTGGTGGTGGCATCATCCCCTGTGAACCAGATGACGCAGTCATAGAGGAGGAGCACCGACCCGAGGACCCCTGAGGTAGCCACATTCCACTCGTCATATACCAAACCAAGACTGTCCAAGGGGGATCGGAAGTAACTCTCGTAGTTCGATCCATCGTCGTCGTCCACTAAGAGAATCGAGGGATGACCGATGAGCATGTAAATGGTCTCTGTGGTGGTCAGACTTGTAGGTGTGGCACTTATCTCCAAGGTGAAAGTCGCCCAATGAGGTTCAGAAGGATTTACAGAGAAGGTAAAGGGATTGGAGAGATTATCGGCTGATCCACCCGCTGGGATTGAGCCAAAGTCTGAGAGGGTGTCTATGAGGGTCAGGGTGGAATCATCCGTTCTCAATATGGCGGAGACCCCGGAGGCGTCCTGCCAGGCTAGTCCATTTTGGAGGGTGACGAGGAGATCGACTGTTTCCCCCGGCTCTGGACGCATATCATTGTCGCCGGTGGAATCATTGATAGAGAAATCAAGAAGGGTGATGTTTGACTGCTGAAGGACTAAAATTGCTTGATAAACGTCTATCCTTCCCGCCCCGTATGCATTATCTTTTCCGGGATCCCCCAGCTCCACTGCTGTCAACTGGATGATTTGGGTCACATCTTCCGGGGTGAGGGTGGAGTCGGCAGAGAGGAGGAGTGCCATCGCCCCACCCAGATGGGGTGTTGCCGCTGATGTCCCTCCGAAACTC
>JADFOU010000315.1 GCA_022562655.1 candidate division TA06 bacterium | reverse complement strand
AGAATGAGTTGAAAATAGCGATAAAGGTTGTATTGGGCAAGGCGAAGAGAGTAAAGATATACTCAAAGGCAGAGATCGATATCATACTCTTCTCGTTGGAGATGACTGCGAGAAAAGGGGTACGCATAAAGAGTGCCAGGAGTTTTGTAGAAAAGTCAGTCAAGAAAAAAATGAAGGCTGGAGGTATCGAAACCGCAACAAGGGCGATGGCCTACGGTGTAGGGAAAAAAATAGATTTCGATAAACTGGATAGGTCCGTACACAAAAAACTGGATCATGGACTGAATGATGATGAACTGGCGATCGGGATCTACAAGGAGGTTGCGAAACATCAAAAGGAAAGTCTGATAAAGAAGAAAACAACCCATCAGAGGAAAGAAGCAGTGAAAGAAATGACAAATGTCAAATGATAAATGAATGTAAAAGGATGTAAGTCATTGAATTTAATGCACTCTCAACTAAAATGTGACATTGGCATTGTTTTTGCAAATTGGAAGAGGTGAGGTTTTTTTCGATTTTACAGTGGCGCTTGGCTGTAATCCATATTGTAAGGAAATGTTACAGATTAATAAAGGGGCGGAATTTCGATAATCGAAAAACAATCAACTTAAGTTAATAAAAGGAGAAAAAAATGAAAATGGGAAATGTTTTCTTGCTTCTGAACTTTTTAATTGCAGGTCACCCATTTGCCTGGGCAGGATGGGACGTCCAGACCACCCCGACCACACGAACCCTCTACGCAGTCCATTTTCCAGTCGTTGCAATCACAGGATATGCCATAGGAAATTCAGGGACTATTTTGAAAACGACCGATGGTGGAATTTCTTGGGCTGCCCAGATTCCCCCTACGGGCAGCAGTATTAGATCAATCCATTTTCCTGTAGATATGAATACAGGCTATGCCGTGGGGTACAGCGGCACCATCCTGAAGACGACTGATGGGGGAACCAATTGGAATCTTCAGTTTTCTGGAATGAGTGAGAGGTTATACGATGTCTATTTTCTTTCCGAATCGGTTGGGTATGCGGTAGGGGACTTAGGAGCCATTCTAAAGACAACCAATGGAGGTGCGACTTGGTCCAGTCAGTCTACCCCTATAAGCTCTGACTTGAGATCTGTCCATTTTCCTGTCGATGACATCACAGGGTATGCCGTGGGTAGTTCGGGGAGGATACTGAAGACGACAAATGGTGGATCGAATTGGACCCTCCTCAATTCCGGGACTTCCAGTACTCTCTGGTCTGTCCAGTTTCCCGTTGATGAAGATACTGGTTATGTTGCGGCGGGATCGGGAAGAATCCTGAAAACCAACGATGGAGGGACAAGCTGGTCCCTGCAATCTTCGGGAGTCAGTTCGACCCTCCGAGGTGTACACTTTCCTGTGGATGCCGCCACGGGTTATGTTGTGGGATATTCTGGTGTAATTTTGAAGACGAAGGACGGAGGCGCCAATTGGGTCCAACAGATTTCCGGAATCGTTTCGGATCTCCGTGGACTCCATTTTCCAGCGAATAGCTATGTAGGCTATGCCGTTGGGAATAATGGGACGATTCTATTTACAATGGATGGTGGCGGAGACGTCATCCACGACGCAGGCGTGGTTTCTATCGATGCCCCTGGGGACACTGTCTTTACCAATTCCATTGTGATTCCTGTAGCGACGGTTAGAAACTTTGGCAGTGTTTCAGATACATTTCCGGTGATTGTTGATATAGGCGCATATACCGATACCGTATGGGTCTTCGATATTCTTCCAGATTCCACGAGTCAGGTCATCTTTGCAGACTGGCAGATTCCTCCAGGAGATTCGGCAACCTATACCATGACCGTCTGCTCGGAGGTTTTGAATGACTTAGACCCCACCAACGATTGCGATCAAAAGATTATTTTTGCCCACGAAGGTCAAGGACCCGTTCTCTTGAGTGCTGTCGCTTCGGATAACCTCATTCCTATTCCTGGAATTGATAATGATGATCAGGTTTTGATCCTCTTTGATGAACCGACCAATAGACCGGTCATTGATGCCTCTAATATTAACACCGTCCTTTCCTTGAGTGGGGGACACCTCTGGACAGATGGTGCCAATTTTATTGGAGGGATTCTCTGGAACATGGCGGGAGATGGACTTTGGATCATCCTCAGCACGAACTCCGGTTTACCCACCGTGGTCGTTGGGGATACCCTATTCCCAGATGGGGTGACCATTCAAGACATATGGGGAAATCCTGCAGTTTCTCCTGTCGTCATCACGGGGTCATTCGATCCTCCCCTCGGCGCGGACGAGGGCTCTGAATCCCGCATTCCGCAATCCCCATTTCGTTTACTCCAGAACGTCCCAAATCCTTTTCATTCTGAGACCTCAATCCGATATATCATACCATCCTCTTCAGATGTCCTTGCGAGGAACGAAGCAATCTCTGTAAAATTATCAATTTATAATATCACGGGTAGTCTGGTAGAAACCCTTGTGGATGAGCCTCAAGAACCGGGTTTTTACAAATTACACGTTACGAATAACCAGTTGCCCGGGAGTGGAATCTACTTCTATCGTCTCAATGCACGATTGGGAGGGGAGGACCTTTATACATCGACGAAAAGGCTTATCCTTCTTAAGTGACAATAGAAAGGGAAGATGAATAGGCACTTTTACCTCGAATTTTAACTCCCGTTTTTAGATCCATCGCGACCTTGACACTTGCTGAAATTCGTCTAAATTCTTTCCTTTTGCTCATTTCTTGACTTTTCACTGGATGACTTGGGACCGGCTGCTGCGAGGGGAGATTTCGTTAAGTGTTGGGATCATTCGAGTTACCCCATTTTCATTT
>JADFOU010000314.1:884-2864 GCA_022562655.1 candidate division TA06 bacterium | reverse complement strand
GGTGTCGCCGGTGCCGGCGTCGACCGCCGCCGCCTGATACAGGGCAGTCGACAGGTAGAGGATCCCCTCCACCATCAGCGGCGTCGCCTGGAATCCTCTAATCGAGAGCTGCGGGATCTGCTCCACCTTTTGCCGTAATTCCGGCTGCCCTAATAATAAAAGGGTCAAAAGGAACCGATCATCCAGTTGAAAATTTAAAAGAAGCCGGATCTCCTCGAAGACCTCTTCATTGGGAATGGCTTGCGCCTCATCGATGAGGAGAACGGTCTCTTTCTCCCTGCGAAAATTCCCATAGAGAATCTCATGGAGCTCATGCATGAGTCTTACCTTGTCATCGCTCCCCGCTCCTCCCCCCAACTGATAGACAACCTCCTTCAGAAATTGAGTGGCGGAGAGCTTCGGATTGGAAAGAATAGCCACTTCATACCGGTCATCATCCAATTCCCGCATGAGCGACCTGGCCAAAAGGGTCTTTCCGCACCCATACTCCCCGGAGATGAGCGCAGCACCCTTTCGCTCCCGAATCGCATAAATGAGCCGAGAGAAAGCTTCTTCATGCTCCTTAGAATGATAAAAGAAGCGCGGGTTGGGGGTATTTTCAAAGGGCTTCTCCCGAAGCCCCCAGTATTCCTCATACATGGAGTGTTGCTCCGTTCAGGATCTTCCGAATCTCAAGAAGGGTCTTTCCTTCCGCCTTCAACATTTTGATCCTCTCCAAGCGTGCAAAAACAGCTTCATCGTAGAGGCGATGGCCTGCGGCGGTCCGTTTCGTCTCCCGGATCAGGTCGAGTTGGGTGTAGTGATGGATTACCTGCCTTGATAGGTGTGAATTCTCCATCACCTCCCCTATCCGGAAAAATTTCTGTATTTTCTCCAAGGATACTCCCTTATGGTATAAATTACATTTTATAATCTTACGTAACTATAACATAAATAAGAGGTTTTGTCAACGACATTTAGCTAACGTTGGGTCGCCTCCCCCCCCCTTCTTGGAAAGTGCATCTATTTGACAAAATTGTTCAGAGAAACAAAAAGACCAAGGTCTTTTACCTTGGTCTTGGTGACACCTCTTTTCTTCCTGACCCTTAACGAGCCGATTCCGCCTCGCGCTCCCGGGTCTCTCTCCTCTGGAGTTCCCGCGCCATCTCCATCCCCTGCTGAGCCAGGACAAAGGTAGGATCGATACTCAGGGCTTTCTTGAAATGTTCAATCGCCTCTTGTAGGTTCCCCTGCTGCATCAGAGCGCTCCCCACGTTGTTATGCATCATGACGTTTTGAGGATCTAACCGGAGCGCTTCACGATAGGACCTGATCGCACGCCCAAATTGACCCTTTTGAAAAAAGACGCTCCCCATTCCGGCGTGGGCTTCTACAGAGTCAGGAGCGGCCCGGAGGGCCTCCTCGTAATGCTCCCCAGCCTCATCGAGACGTCCCCTTCTAAAGAGTGCGTGCCCAAACCCAATATGACTTAGCGCTGACGTTGGATTTAATCGAAGGACCTCTCGATATTCCACCATCGCTTCATCCAATTTCCCCTGTTTGGCCAAGAGTTTGGCGATGTTGTAATGGGCCTCCTGAGCGAGGACCGAATCTCGTTCGAGGAACTTGCGATTGTAGACAATCGCTTCCTCAAACCGGCCCAGTTCCATCAGGTGAATAGTCTTGAGGGTGAGTTTTTGACTAAGCCGGTGCCGATTAAACCAGTCTCCCCTCTGGCGCACGACAGAAGTCAGAAAATTTTCAACCGGGGCATAGTCATCCGTCAAAACCAGCTCCTTCGAACGCTCCTCGAGTTGCGCAAGTTGAGACGCATCGAGCCGCTCCCAGGAAACACCTTGAACGTTCAACTCGCTAAAATCGAGCGGACGCAAGGAACTGACGATGATGAAGGTACTCCACCGTTCCATTCTGGCCGTCGCATCTCCTGTCGAGAAGACATACACGTGTGGAAAGGTCTTCCGCAAAGTATTCCAGAGAGCC
>JADFOU010000314.1:0-874 GCA_022562655.1 candidate division TA06 bacterium | reverse complement strand
ACCGTCAGAGAAGATGTCGATCAGATTGAGCATGTAGATCCCATCGGGCGGTAGAAGTTTTCGGAGCTTCTCGTTGAATTCAAAGGTGGTCAGTTGGAACGGAACTTCCTCGCTGCCATAGGCATCTCCATAGATCACATCAAAGTTTCCAACAGTCATTCCTTCTTTTTGCTGCCGGAGGAGGTCATCCACATGGTTGCGCGCGTCCAGATGTACAATGTGCATGCCATGATCGCGAGGGAGATCCAACATCCGCACGGCCGCTTCCGTCACGCCCGGATCAATCTCGGCAACCAGAAGATAACTCCCAGGCCAATGCCGCGCAATATACCGAGGCATGACATATCCGCCTCCGCCCAAAAAGTAAGCCCTAAGTTTCTCCTTCCGACCCTTCACCAGATCTGTCAGTGCCCCGTACATCTTGATATAGTCGTATTGGTGGGGACTGCTGATATCGGCGGGATCGCGCATATCGACCTTACTATGAATGAGACTGTCGAGTGTCAGAATCCGCATCTCAGGGGCTTTGCCTAAACGTTCCACTTTGATGTGGGTGTATTGGCTTTCCCGTTCGTAAAGAAGATAGGGGTTTTGGGTAGGTCGGAATAAGTGCGCCCACCCGGTGGCAAATGCCCATTTTCCCGATCCCAAGGCGATACACCCCAAAAGCATCAAAGCCACGATGAGACAGGATAAAGACCGGCTTCTCACGAGAAAGAGTAATCCGATACCGGCTAACACCGCAGCGATACACTCCATAATGACAAAAGTCCCCAATACAGGAATCAAGAAGAATCCTGTCAGGAAAGTCCCCACGATGCTCCCGATAGCACCCCAGGCATAGATATCGCCGACTGTCCGACCTGTCCTGAGA
>JADFOU010000313.1 GCA_022562655.1 candidate division TA06 bacterium | reverse complement strand
GGAGGGATATCGTTGGCAGGAGAAGGGTGTACAACTCAAGAAGGGTGGTTCAACCATCCTGGACTTTGCCCTGGAGAGGAAGACGGTAGCAGTCAGTATCATTACCGGTCGGGTGATCGACGCCCGGACAGCAAAACCCATGGGTGCGATGATCAGCGTTCCAGAACTGAAGGATGTGAAACCGGTTGCAACGGATCTGGAGACAGGGATCTTTAAGATTCGAGTCTCCGCCGGAACACACAATGTGAAGGCAGAGGCGGAAGGGTATGACCCGGTTGTTGCTCCTGTCGTTGTTGCGGATAACCAGACAGTGATTCAGAACTTCACCCTCAAGCCCAAGACGAAAAAACCACCGCCACCACCACCGCCACCGCCCCCACCGAAGAAAAAAGTGGAGGTGGGGCAGAGGATCGTCTTCAGGGGAATCTACTTCCGTTCCGGAAGTTCCAGGATCGACCCCCGATCTTATCCCATCCTGGATGATGCCTCAAGGATGTTGAGGGATAATTCCACCGTCAAGGTTGAGATCCAGGGGCATACTGACTCTGTCGGGGAGTCCGGCTACAATCTCAACCTCTCCCAGGCGAGGGCGGATGCGGTTCGGAGTTATCTAATAGGTATCGGAATCTCTGGGCAACGCATGGTCGCCAGGGGATACGGAGAGGATATGCCCGTTGCCAGCAATCGGACCCGGGATGGAAGGTCAGAAAATCGGAGGATCGAATTCCTGATTTTGAGCCGCTAAAAGTCAGAATTCGGCAAACATCATCCCGTACTCACGTATCATGATAAATTATGGAAAACAGAAGGGCTTGGGTAGAGATTGATTTAGATGCCTTGAGGGAGAACTTCCGGGCGATCCGTCAGAGGGTTGGGAGACGAGGAATTTTAGTTCCTGTGAAGGCCGATGGGTATGGTCACGGGAGTGTGGAGGTCTCTCGGGTCTTTGCTGAGGAAGGGGTCAATATGCTTGGAGTCGCCAGTAGTGGCGAGGGGATGGACCTCCGATCCGGCGGAATTACCCTTCCCATCCTCATCCTTTCCCCCTCTACGCTCCTTGACATTCCTGCAATCTTCCAAGAGGATCTCACCCCCACTGTTGTGGACTGGGATTTTGCCCTCCATCTCTCACGAGAAGCCCAGAAGATAGGGAGACGGGTGAAAGTTCATGTGGAGGTTGAAACTGGCATGGGAAGAACGGGAATCGACTTTGAAAGTGCACCTGAATTTATCCTTGCCCTGACGGAACTGAAGAATCTCCAGGTGGATGGGGTTTTCACCCATTTCGCCAGTGCTGAAGAGAAGGAGAAATCCTACACTTTGAAACAGTTGAAACGGTTTGAAAAGGTGGTGACGACCCTCAAAGAGAAGGGTTATCGGATTCCCTATCTCCACACAGCCAACAGTGCTGCACTTCTCGAACTCCCTCAGACTTATTTCAATTTGGTCCGTCCTGGACTATTGAATTATGGTCTCTATCCCTCTGAAGAGGTCTCGAGATCCATCCCTGTGAAGCGGGTGATGACCTTCAAAACCCGTGTGGTCCAATTGAAAAAGGTGGACAAGGGGATTTCTATCAGTTATGGACGAACTTATACCACCGAGAGAGATTCTCTCATTGCCGTTCTCTCCGTTGGATACGGGGATGGGTTTGTCCGTTCCCTCTCTAACCGAGGAGAGGTACTCATACAGGGTATGAGGGCAAAGGTGGTGGGGACGGTCTGTATGGATCTCACCATGGTGGATGTGACGAATATCCAGGGTGTGCAGGTGGGAGATGAAGCGACCCTCATTGGGAGAGAAGGGGGAGAGGAGATTACCGCCAATGAGGTTGCGGAGTGGACAGGGACCGTCCCTTATGAGACTGTTTCCTCCATTGGACTCCGAGTCTCTAAAATATTCCTGGGAAAAGGAAAAGAGGCTCAGTTCCGTTTTGATCCTGGAGAGAGGGTTCTGAGTTCTGTTGGAAGTTAACCGATGCATGAAAAAACTGAAAAAAAAGAGGGATTTCCTGAGGCTTCCTTCTCCTCCTTAGTCCTGATGCTGGCGACAGGAGGCCTTCAAAACCTCGGCTTGATCCCCAATCCCTTGAGCAAAAAAGTGGAGAAGAACATCCCATTAGCCCGCCATACCATAGACACTCTCGGAATACTGAAAAAGAAGACTCAAGGAAATCTGCAGGGGGAAGAGGAGAAACTTATAGATGAATTGCTCTATGATCTCCAAATGAAATATGTCAAAATCTCAGAAGAAGGAGGGGAATCAGATAAATCGTTAAATGGTTAAATGGTTATACCTGTCCTGACGACAGGCCAGGATTTAACTATTTAACCGAATCGAACATCTCCGTTGTCCGCCTAAGGCGGACCAAACCCAAGTGTAGGAGAATTACCATTTAACCAAAACAAGGAGGTAGAGATGAAGCGTTTATCTCTATTCGTGCTTCTGGGTCTTCTGACAGGTTCTGCCTTGGCTCAAATAGAGGAGGGGACCCATCGGGTGCAGAGAGGGGAGACCCTCTGGGGAATCGCCGACTTTCACTGGCAAGAGCCTTACTACTGGCCCTTCATCTTCGATGCCAACCAGGAAAAGATCCGGGATCCCCACTGGATCTATCCGGGTCAGGAGTTTCGCATTCCTCCTCTCCCTCCAACCCTGGAAATAGTAGAGCTTCTTCCCCTTCCGGAAATTTCTGAATTGGTGGAGGTCCCAGAGGAAATACCGGAAATTCCCGAAGAGGTGCTTGAGATCCCAGAAGAGATCGTAGAGATACCGGAGATCCCTGAGGAAGTAGCACCCATTCCAGAAGTGAAGTTCCCAGTGGAGAAGGAGAAGGCGATCTCTTTTGTTGCGAGACACATTCCTG
>JADFOU010000022.1 GCA_022562655.1 candidate division TA06 bacterium | reverse complement strand
TCTTTGTCACATTTAATGATATCATGCGAATCGGAAGATAAACTACTATTTACCATAAAGGCACAAAGGATGAAGAAAAAAATATTAAATTTGAAAGTGTGACTTTGTGTACTTTGTGTCTTTATGGTACAAGAAAGGATGGTGAGTCCTATGGCAGATCCCTTAGAGATTACGAATGAGAATTTTGAGAAAGAGGTGCTCCAATCCAACCTTCCAGTCCTCTTAGATTTTTGGGCGGAGTGGTGTGGCCCCTGTAGAGTGATCGCACCCATCGTGAAAGAGATCGCACAAGAATTTGAAGGGAGTCTCAAGGTTGGAAAGGTGGATGTAGATTCCAATCCCGAAATTGCGGCTCGGCACAAGATCTTCTCTATTCCTACCCTCATGTTCTTCAAGGAAGGTAAGGTGGTAGAGGAGGTGGTTGGGGTTGTCCCCAAGGAGGACCTTGTGACCAAAGTGAATGAGATACTCTCTCAGAAAACTGGAACGGATGGGTAAGAGGTTTTTGATTGACCTCTTAGAAGGGCTTCTCCGGAAGAGGAAGCCCTCTCCTCTTTCTCTTCCCCTTCGTGGAATAAATGATCCATGAAAATCTTATTGACCCGACTCAGTTCCATCGGTGACATCGTCCTTGCCACCTCTCTCCTGAAACCCCTTCGAGAGAATTACCCTGAGGGTGAGATCGTTATGGCTGTCATGTCCCCCTATCTCCCCCTCCTCCAAGGGAACCCTTACCTCTCACGGGTCATTCCCTTCGAGAAAGATGGAAAACATCGAGGGGGTCTCGGTCTCCTCCGGTTCATCCTTTCCCTTCGGAGGGAGAGATTTGACCTCGCCATTGACCTCCACAGGAATCTCCGTTCCCATCTAATCACCCTCTTCGCCGGTGCAGAGAGGAGCATGAGTTACCAAAAAGAGATCATAAAGCGCCGGGCAATGGTCTTCCTGAAAAAAAGGAGGAAGGGGAAACATACCGTCCATCGTTATCTGAAGGCCCTGGACCCTCTGGGAGTCTCTCTTGACCATGCAGGTCCAGGACTGTATCTGAGTAAAGAAGAGAGGGCATGGGCAGAGAGATATTTGGAGGAATGCAAAATCCTGAATTACGAATATCGAACTCCGAATTTCGAACTCCGATCTCCAATCATTGGAATTGTCCCCGGGGCTAAGCATTCAACCAAGAGATGGAACCCCCCTGGATTCGCTCTCCTTGGGGATCGCCTTACAAAGGAATTGAATGCAACGGTGGTTCTTCTTGGGGATGGAAACGACGAAGAGGTTGCTCGAGAAATTGAGGAAAGGATGGAAGAAGAAGTCAACAATTTTGTGGGAAAGACTTCACTCAGAGAACTTGCGGCCCTCCTGGATCAGTGCCATCTCGTTGTAACCAACGATTCAGGTCCCCTCCATATGGCTACTGCCTTAGGGAGACCTGTCGTAGCTCTCTTCGGGCCTACCGTAGAAGAGTTCGGATTCACGCCTTATGACAATCAGAGTTCGGAGTTCGAAGTTCGGAGTATTGTCCTCTCCAAGGATCTTTCCTGTCGTCCTTGCAGCCTCCACGGATCTCATCACTGCCCTTTAGGACACCACAATTGTATGAACTTCATAACCTCTGACGAGGTTTTCGGCGCAGTCAAAAAAATCCTTTCAACAACTCGAAATGAGTGACTCGAAAATAGAAAATGTGATATTCCTCAAACCAATTTCTATTCTCTATTTTCTATAACCACCTTAGTATATCCAGGGACCATTTCCCAATCATTCTGATTTCCAAACCCCTATTACTCATTCAATGAACCTTACCCCTTTTCTCATCCTCATCGTCTTTAATTCCCCCTCCTCCCCTATCCCTCTCCTGGATACCCTTGAAAACCTCCAAAGTGTCCTCGCACAGAACCCTCTGAGCGATGAAGTCCATTACCAAATCGCCAAGCTCTATCTAGGGCAAAGAGAATACGAGAGGGCAAGAAACCACCTGGAGACCATTCTCTCGATGAATGAGGGGGAAAAAGAGGAGATCCATTTCGCACTTGGAAGAATCGCCCTTGTAGAGGCGAATTTGAAACCCGCCCCTACTCAAGAGGAGTACGAGATCGCTTTGAAACATTTTACACAAGGCGGAGGGGACCCATTTATTCTGGGCTATTGTTCGGAAAGGCTTTCACGCTGGGAGGAGGCCATCGGATTTTATGGCCTTGTCCTGGAGTCTCCCTTTGATGACTATGCCCGTTTTCGCATCGGCCAGATTCTGGAGGAGATGGGATGGGTGGATGCGGCTTCGGCCGTCTATAATACTCTCCTGGATCGTCATCCCGAGAGCATCCATTTTCTCTCTGCATTAAAGAAGATCCCCCGGTCTTTAGAGAAAGGGATGAAATGGGAGGAGGCGATCCGGAAAAGAGAGGAGATCCTTCAGGGAATTCGGAAGGGGGAGTTCGGAATTCGTAAATCTGCACTCCGCACATTAGAGGTGGAGATGAAGGTAGGGATCGCCAAGGATCTTACTGAACTGGGAAGAATCGGAGATTTGCGGGGCAGAAAGGAAGGGGCTCGGAAGATCTACCGTGAGGTGTTGAGAAATTATCCCTCGACTTTCTATGCACTCCGTGCTCTACATTGGTTAGAAAAGGAGAAGAGCCTCTCCTCCCAAGACCGATACTATGCGGGGCAGGTCCATCTTCTTCACAAGAATTATCCAGAAGCCATCCGGGATTTTCGCACATACCTAAGAAGACACTCAAAAGGCAGGTGGGCGAGGAGGACACAACGCCTTCTTGCCGATGCCTATTACAACGATAGAAGGTTTGAAGAAGCGAAAAAGATCTATCAGCGGATTCAATCCGGTCAATCCGCTGATCAGATCCTCTACAAAATTGCCCGATGCGAGGAGAGGATGAATCGAGAGGAGGAAGCTTACCAACGATTTCTTGAACTGGCAGACCTCTTCCCCAAAGGTTCCTTGAGTGACAATGCCCTTTACAGGGCGGGAATGATCATGGAACGGAAGGGGAATCACAGAGAGGCGATTCCCCTCTATGTACGATTGGTTTTGAAACTCCCTCGGGGAAATTACGCCGATGACGGATGGTACCGCCTGGGACTCTCGGCCTTACGAACTCAGGATCTGGACCTCGCGCATCTTGCCTTCTACGGACTTCTCAAGGACTATCCCCAATCTTCCCATCGTCCTGGTGCCTACTACTGGCTTGGAAGAATCTATGAGGAGAAGGGGGATTCCCTTCGAAAGGCTGAAACCGATCGTCTTCTGATGGAGGAATTTCCAACTCACTATTATACCCAACTCACTGGTAAATGGCTAAATGGGTATTCGTTAAATTTAACCACTCACCCAATCGAATCCGCCATAGGCGGACAGGATTCAACAGCCAAACACCTTGCCCCGCCTGTGGCTGGGCAAGCAGGAGAAATACCAATCACCGATATCTCGGCTTGGATCGCCTCATGGGCAGAGACCCTCTATACCCTCTCTCCTGATGAGGAGATGCACTTGGAGCGAGGAAGGAGACTTCTCTGGATGGGACTCCTTGAGGAGGGGAGAAGGGAACTGAGCAGGATTGATGAGTCGAACCCCCTCTTCCTTTACCACCTCGCCCTTCTCTACAAGAAATCAGGACTGGATTATGAACCCATCGTCCTCGGGGAAAAGATTCGTCAACAATTTAAAAAGAGAAATCAAAAATCGGCAATGCGAAATGATAATTTTGCATTGAATCCTTCTTCACTTCCCTTTGGACTTCTCGAGATCCTCTATCCCATCTCCTATCTCCCAACCCTGTATGAGGTCTCCAAGCGGGACATTCTGGTCGATGACTCGACCAACATGCCAGAACATACGACCCTTCGGGAGATCTCCTTCCTCCTTGCCCTCCTGAGGATGGAGAGCGGGTTCAACCCTAAGGCCGTCTCAAGGGCGGGAGCGAGAGGGCTTGCCCAGATCATGCCTGAGACCGGTGAAAAGATCGCCAAATCTCTCAATCAACCGGATTTTCTCATAGACGATCTCTTCCATCCCAAAAAGAATATCAGCTTCGGCTCCTGGTATCTGAGCGCTCTGAGGGACACCGTAAGAGAGATTGTAAATACAGAATGGGGGCTGGGAAATGAGGAATCCCGCACTCCGCAATCACCATACGAAAATATCATTGAACCACTCGTCCTCGCTGCCTATAACGGCGGTCCTCATAATGTCCGCAAGTGGGTGGAGAATGGAATACTGAATGCGGAATGGGGATTTGGGAATGCGGAATTCCACACTCCGCACTCCGCACTTCGCGCTCTATCCATTGAGTCCATCCCCTTCTTCGAAACTCGGGCTTTTGTAAAGAAAGTTTTAGGAAATGAAGGAATTTACAGAAAGATCCTGAGTCACTCTTCTCCGAACAACCCCCCCAATCATCATAAAAACTAAAAAACTCTATCCTCTGTGGCGAGGAGAGATTGATCACGCTCCATCTTTCCAAACTGTAGAGGTGAAGTAGCTCATCAACTCCATACCCATTGCAATAGATGGCACACCGAAGGACCTGCACTGTCTCGTGGAGCGTAAGACAATGACGAATGACAAAAATTGAGGAATTTGAGTGGGGGGAGAGAATAGAGGCATTCACGGTGGCCGGTCTCTCCAGTAAAGTGGGTAAACCGTTGAAAACTTATTCCACTACGGTTACATGGGTGGAGGCCCGTAGGGAAATTTCAGATTTTGGATGAGTCGGGTCGATGAGATGAGCGTTGACAAATACGGATCCCGTTCCGGGTACTGGACCTGCCAGAAAGATTACGGTTTCAGCAATAGTGTATCCTTCAATGGTTCCAATATCCCCCTCAACCCCCCACTCGAAAGTAGCATTCACCTCTTGGCCCTGGAAATCCAGTACATAGGCAGTGAACTGGAGGGTGCGATTGACCTTAACCACAGGATTCTGGGGTTGGAGCACTAACTTATAGGGCGGCCTCCGTCGGATTACAGGAGTGATGGTTACATGGGCACGCCCCTCTCCCACGCCTATCTCAGGATTGATCCTCGCAATGACATTCCCTGTCGTTACCTCACCCTGGGAAGGCATGGCTGCCCTGAAGAGCCCGTAGTCGGTAATCTCCCCCAGATTCGGAGGCTCTACGGACCAGAGGATGATTGGGTCCTGAAAGATTCCCCCAGAGGGATCTGGTTCTACCACGGCATCAAATTGTTGCTGTTGATAGGGACGTAAGATTGCAGAAGAGGGAAAAACCCGAACTTCGAAACGTTCTCTTCGTCGGATGATGGGGATGATGTGAACCTGAGCATATCCCTTTCCCACTCCTAATTCTGGAGGGATTTGTGCAGTAACAGTCCCTATCATTTCCCCTCCAGAGGAAGGCATCTTCGCCGTGAAGATTCCGTTCTGGGTGATCGTCCCCAGTTCTGGAGGCGAGACGAACCAAAAAACTTCGGAATTCTGAATCCAATCTCCGTCTACCTTTACTGTAAAATCCGTACTTTGGTAAGGTCTTAAGGTGACCTCACTCGGCAGGATCTCAACATCGAATTTCTCCCTCTTCTTCTTAATAATCGATTGAATGGTGACCAAGGAGAACCCCTCTCCCACCCCCATCTCTGGAGGAACCCTGGCAATGACTCTCCCCGCCATGGGTTTAGATCCGGCTTTAAAGATGAGATCTTGATTGATCGTTCCAATTTCTGGTGGTTCCATAGACCAGAGGAGAATGGAGCCCTCTAACTGCACCAGATGATTCCCCTCATCCCATACCTCCACCTGGAACTCTTTCGTTCCTTCAGGGCGCAGGGTGGTGGAGGATGGAAGTATCTCCACCTGGAAGCGTCTCGGACGGATCAGGACACGGGCGATATCCAACCCCTCACCCAAACCCGACTTCGCATAGACAGCGACCTGGCCCGTTAAGATCTCAAATCCAGCGGTGAAGCTTCCTTCATAGGTGAGGAAACCCAATCGCTCAGGAACGACCTGCCACTGGAGATCGGCTTCCACGGGTGTGCCATCGGGCCTGGTAACGGAAACCTCAATCTGCCTGATCTCTGCCGGAGCGAGGAAGATCTCTTTCGGGTGTATCTTCACAATCAATCGCTCCCCTCTACCCACGAAGACTGAGGCCTGGGCTGATACCACGAGATCCCCTGCCTCCAACTGAACCTCGACAACGCCTCTTCCTTCCTTCTCTCCAGCATGAAAAACGCCTTCCTCTGTGATCGTACCGAAACCCTCTGGCTCGACCTTCCAGAGGATACTCGGAGGAGCAGGACTGCCCAAGGCGGGCTTCTTCAAAAACTCCACCTCAAACCTCTGTATTTCACCCGGTTTCAGAAGAACAAAGCTGGGTCGGAGGACGAGTTCGCCTGAAGCGGAATCCTGAAGGGATGAGACGCGGATCGGGGCATAGCCCACCCCCGTGCCCTCTTCAGTCCGCACCTTCGCCACCACCTTTCCCTCTCCCACTCTCTCACCCGCGAGGAAGAGTCCCTCCCGAGTGACCCGTCCAAGTCCTTCGGGAAGGACCTGCCAGGTCACCACTCCCTGTAGAGGTCGTCCTTCCTGAGTACCCGTCCTGACCTCGAACTTCTGGGATCCTCCAGGATAGATGAGTGCCTCCTCAGGAGAGAGAGATACGGTGATCCGCCGCATCTTCCCTCCTCTCTCTACTCGGATGAGGGTATGCCCAACCCCTTGGGCTTTGCCCGAATCTACCGTGACTCGAATAATCCCTTTTCCAGGAGTATCCCCCGCCTGAAATACCCCATCCTCAATCCTCCCTAAGGAACGGGGAATGACCATCCAGCGTGCCTTGGCTTCCACAGGGGCTCCGAGGAAATCGGATACACGAAGTTCAAGTTTCAACCCCGTCCCAGGTTCCGCGATGGCGGGATTGGGGAGAACTTCCACTCTCAGTCCGCCTGCCGAGCCCGTTCCCCCTCCCCGACCCTCGGCCTGGGAAGTGGATTGTTCAGACTGAAGGACCCCTGGGAGAATGATCAATGATAAATGAAAAATGATAGGGAGGAGTAGGAAGATTCTTCCTATTTCCTGCTTCCTGCTTCGTGCTTTTTTATTTTTCATTTGGATGCTTATTTCAAATTTTGCATTGAAAATTGCGAATTGGTTTTTACAGGGCATAGAAAGTCCAGCTCACTTCTTCCAGAACCTCTCCCTTGTCATCTTCCAATTGTACCCTAACCCGATGGTATCCCTCCTGTAGAGTCTCTGTGATGAGAACGAAGTCCTGGGAGATCTCCGCCTTTTCTGTAACCTCCTGATCGTCAATCCAGAGGTGGACGCTGGACTTTTCCCTCCGGGACGGGTAAAAAGCGGCACAGATATCGACCCCCTCCCCTGACATCACCTCACCCAGCGCAGGGGTTACAATATGGATCCTGGAAGGCTCTGATAGTGAGACCCCCTTACTCTGCTCTGCAGACCTCCGATTCCACAAAGAAAAAGATACAAGGAGGAGAAGGGTAGCCAATCCACCCACCCAGGCAACTCTTGGCCATACCCCGACCCTCCCAGTCTTCTCTTCAATGCGGGCATAGAGGTTCTCTCGAAACCCCTCCGGCAGTTCCCACTCCTTCCGGAAGAGATCTCGAATTCTTTTGCTTCTCTCAAACTCTTTCCGACAAGAAGGACATCCTTCCAGATGGGAAAGAAATTCACCCCTCTCCTTCGGAGTTACTTCTCCATCCAGAACACCTTGAAGAAGAAGTTCAATGGTTTGGCAATCCATTTCTCTCTTTTTATCTGTCATGGGTCTCGGCAAATTCACTCTTGCTCATCCAATGCTTACCATTGTCTATGATTTAGATCAAGATCTTTCATCTTTCTCAAGAGATCCATTCTCCCTCTCGAGAGACGGGATCTTACTGTTCCAAGAGGGATCTTCAAGGTTTCGGAAATCTCTTCATAGGAAAGTCCCTGAAAATACCGAAGAATCATCGCCTCCCTGTAATGCTGGGGGAGCAAAGCCACCTTTTTATGGAGGATCTGGCTCATCTCATTCCATTCTGCTCCCACCTCTGGATTCTTTTCGCCCACCCGATCGAGGCTCTCCACCTCCTTTGCCTTCTCATCCAGGGAGAAGAACTTCCTCATCTTTTGCTTTCGTCGAAACCTCTTACACTGATTAACGGCAATCCGGTAGATCCAGGTATAGATATCCGATTCCCCGCGGAATTTAGGAAGGGCCTTATGAATCAGGAGAAAGGTATCCTGGGTGAGATCCTGAGCCTCTTCATAATTCCCCACCATCCAGTAAATGGTGTTGAAGAGCCTCTTGTCATATCTCTTGACAATCTCTTCAAAGGTGATCTTCTCGCGCGTCATGAAAAGGTGACAAAGTGTCCCATCTCTCCTGAGATAGAGACTTCTTGCTTTTAGAGAGGATCTTTGAGTAAAAAGTTCCCAGAAAAAGGGTTTTGTTTGGCGGACTTAGACTCTCATCGTCGGGTAAGGGCACCCTACTCCTTCCCCTCAACTCTCCCTTTCCTTCAGTTTCGCCTCTAACTCTTCCACTTTCTGGATCAGTGCCTCCTTCTCCCCGACCTTCTGACTCATTGCCATCCGATACAGGATTCCTAAAGCGACAAGAAGAAGGAGAACATTCCACACAACGGCCCAGAAGACGGTGTTAGGCGGTGGAATCCTCCCATAGTAGGAGAGGAGATCCTGCATAAACGAAGCGAAAGCCATGACCACCATCACAACAACCCAAAGCACCATCTCGCACCCTTCCTTTCTTTAACTGGTTTTCAAAATCTTCTGGTATAAATGAACCGAATCACCTGTTGGTTGTAATTGAATGAGGGAATCACTTCATCCCTCAGGTCAATCCAATTCCCTCGCAGTTCAAATTGATCCCGGGGTGTTGGCCGATATTCGATCCTCACACTTGGCATGTTTCTCACCTGATTCAAGAGAGCATCGGAAGACCTAGAGCGATTGGCTTGATATTCAAAAAGGGTAGAGAGTTGGTCATTCAGGCTCCTCCATTCGACGCCTCCACTCTCCATCTGCGTTCGAGTCTCTGCGGTGAAATTCGTCCAGACCTCGGTGTGGCTTCCTCGAAAGGTAAAGGGAGGCACCCGAAGGGTAAGCCCTCCCGTTATGCTTTTGGAATCATAGAGGGGTCGCTTGTCAATCCAGTTAAGAAGTAGATAGAGATCGGTATCGAATCCGCCTGAGGCATACGATTGAGAATGATCTCTTAATGTGAATTGAACCTTACCATCCGCTCTGTTCCAGGCGGGTTCCATCTCCCCATCGGAGAGGAAGTGACCGTATCCACCCCTCATGGAAAGTTGAGGAGCCACCCAATCCAGATGAAGAGAAGGACCTTTCCGACCGGTCTCTAAGTGAGGACTTCCAAAGGAGAAATAGTCTCCGCCAATCTCTTCATATTGAAGGGAAATTCCCACAGGAAGCCCTCGAAAGGAGGCCTCCACCTCATAAGCCTCATCCACTACTGGACTGATGTTTCGATCCCGATCATGATGGCTCCGGGCAAATTCTCCTCGAATGCGAAACTGCTCTGTGAGATCAATTTGAAAGCCAAGGGCATAGAGTTGATTTTCCTCCGGAACTGCTGAGAGGCTGACCTGAGAGGTTGAATCCTCCCAACCCGAGAGAACTGCTGTGGTAATGGTCAACTTCTTCAATAGCTGAATCGAAGAGTTCTCAAAAGGGCGTAAGGTCGCCCTCGCTCCCAAAAGATACTGATCATAGGGAACAAAGAGGGATTCAGCTCTTTGGGTTCGTAATGCGACAAGATCAAAACCCCACACTCCATAGGAGAACCTCGTCTCAATCCCTCTTGGAGAGAGGCCGGAGAGGGTGAATTCGGAGAAGGAGGGATAGAGATCTCCAAATCCGAAAGTGACCCCTCCCTTCGACACCTCTCCTCCAAATCGAAATGGATCTCCATAGGTAGGATCCCGGGAAAGCCATCCATAGAAGGAAACGTCCTGAACGAAGCCAACCCCATACCCATCGAGAAGGAAGAAGGTCCCTTCGGGATAGGGAAGATTGCCTCCTTGCCCAGTTTGACTCCCATATTGTAAAGCAGGGGAGAGGCTTCCATGAACATTGCCCCTACCCGGCCCCCCCAAGACGGTTTGGGGGCTGGACAAGATGTCAAAACTCCAGGATCGCCGCCCCACTCCCTCCTTCACCACGGTCACTGTGTGAGTACCGGGTTGGAGAGGCTCTTGTGGGAGAATGAGGAAGCCGGCAGCACCCTCCCCAAAACCAGGTTCTGAATGATCCCGAACTTGATTCAGGACAGGATCTCCGATTTCAGGGCCGTGAGTTCGAATGATCTCAAATTCTATTAGCTGACCATCCAAATAGACGGAGATCTCTTCGGATCTGGCGGGAGGAGAGAAGAGCCCTGCTATCTCAGGAATATCCTCTCGAATCCTTTCACCGGGCAGGGGGGTCAGGATTTCAAGCCAGGAAGGAAAGATCTCTATCTCAAAGGGGAATAAGGCGGGATTCACTTCCGGCAGAGTTACGATCTTTCCCGATGTGGAGACCATCTGGATGTAATATTCAATCCGTTTTCCTGAGGATCCTACGGGATCTCCCTGCGATTCACCTTCGTAGACCTTCGATTGCTTCAAGGGAATCTTGCCAACAAAATATTCCCCCTCTCGCACCATGGGGATCCCTTGGAATCCTCCTGCCGATTCAGGCCTCCATCGCAACTCACCTTTTCGGACTTGGAGAGGTCGAGTGACAGCCACTTCAATTGTGATGGCTTCTCCCTCGGTAGCCGTTCTCCTGGGGATGTGGAGAATTTCAAAGGAACCGAAGATCTGCGATGCAGAATAGTTTCCAATCTGCGAAGCAGAATAGGACACATTTTTCAGAACAGAACGGGCCTCATTCTTAGAAGCAGAATTGTTTCCGCTCTGTGAAGTAGAATTGATCTCAAACTGTGGAGCAGACAGAAGACTTGTCCCTGTGGAGATCAAAAGTACTGGGATGTATACGGGGAATGCCATTCTTTCCCTCCGACTGAGGCGGATTCAAATCAGAACATAGCCGTCAAGGCTGCGATGATGGTGACACTACCGATGAGAACGTGAAAGGGCGCCAGGATCATGGTGACTCGATCAATAGTCTCCTCCGCCTTCGGGATCAGTTTGAAGAGGTTGATCACGAGGGTTGCACCCGCTATCACCCCCATAATCCCAGCGAAGAAAGGTCGGTAACCAGATTCCACGGGTCCCATCATTATGGAAAGTCCCACCACAAATACGACAATCCCGATGGGGATCTGAAGACCCGCAAGGGCTTTGTTGGCCTGCTTCATCGCCGGCACCTTAGAGAAGAGGGACATGAGAAGAATCATCCCTCCGAGGAGTAAAAATTCCATTCTTCACCTCCTTTCTCTTTTAAACCATTAAGACACAAGAATTTTATTTCCAGAATTCTTGATACAAAAAGATTGTAAATCCGATGTCTCTCTCATACAAATGCCTTTGTGTTCTTTATACTTTTGTGGTAAATAGATCTTTTGTTATCTCTGCGTCTCCGCGGTGCATTCTATTTTTCGTTTTTCTTTTTTTCTTTTTCATCCTCCCGTATGATTCCTTTGCCAAAAAGGTTGAGGTTCTCTATCAAGGGAGGACCATCTCTATCCAGGGACTGAAGAGAGGGAAAGTTGACTATCTCTTCGGAGCAGAATGGGCGAGGGTTGTGGGAGGGACCCTGGTTTGGGATGGGAACGGGAGGAGTTTTTCCATCCAGGTAGAGGGACATGAGGTGGTCTTCATACCGGAGAACCCCTTTGTTCGTGTAGATGGGAGTCTCGAAGCCTACCCCCTCTCTTCCCGACTTGAAAAGGGTGAGCCCCTGATCCCCTTTGAAATCTTAGGAGACCTTTTTGACCTCCTCATAGGGAGAGATATCCGCTGGTTCCCTTCGAAACGGAGACTTGTCGTTGAGGGGAGCCCCCGGAATATCCGGGGGGTTAATTTGCGAGGAGACCTCCTGAAGACGGAGGTGATTCTCAAGATTGATGGCCCCCTCCGATTGGAAACGACCACTACAGAAATGGGGAGGCTGATCCTCCGGATTGAAGGGGGGAGGATGCGGCCGGAGGAATTTACCTTCTCTCAGCGGTTTGGAGCCCTCCGGAAAATGGAGGGGGAGCAGTTGGATCGCTCTGCCAAGATTCTTTTCCATTTAGAGAAGGGATTTGAGGGGAAGGTTGAGTCTGATTCTGAGGAAATTCGAATCACCTTCACCCCTATGCCAAAGGAAAAAAGGGAGAAGGGTATCCAGCTGGAAGTGATCGTTTTAGATCCAGGGCATGGAGGAAAAGATCCAGGGGCTGTTTCACCGAAGGGTGTGAAGGAGAAAGATATCGTTCTGGCGATTGCCAAGAAAGTGAAGAGACTTTTGGAGAAGCGTTTGAAAGTGAAAGTGGTGATGACTCGAAACAAGGATATCTTTATCCCTTTAAGCGGTCGTGCGGAGATTGCTGAGAAAACAAAAGCGGATCTCTTTGTCAGCATCCACTGTAACGCCTCTCCCAAAAGACGCCGTTCCGGTGGGGTGGAGACATATTTTCTCTCTGTTGCCAAGACCGATTGGGCACGAGCGGTAGAGGCAAGGGAGAACGCGGTCCTCCTCTTAGAAGAGCATCCCCAAAAGACCACAGCAACTCTTCAGTCCATTCTTTCTGATATGGCTCAAATTGAGTTTCTGAATGAGTCAAGTCATTTAGCAGAGATGGTCCAGGAGGAGATGGCGAAGAGGGTTCCCATTGAAAATCGAGGGATTAACCAGGCAGGGTTCTATGTCCTTTCACACAACTACTGCCCCGCAATCTTAGTGGAGACGGCCTTCCTTACCAATGCGAAAGAGGAGAGGCTCCTCAAGCAGAGAAAATTTCAGGAGAAGATTGCAGAAGGGATTTATCAGGGGATTAAAAAATTCAAAAGTGTCTATGAGGAGAGGCTGAATCAATAGTCAGTAGCAGTGGCAATTGGCACTTGGTCGCCGACGCTGCCAACTCCGCCGAAGCGGCTGCGAAGGCCGGGCCATAGCTTTGGCGACGGAGCGCAATTACTATAACTATAGAATCACTCTGCGCCCTCCGCGTCTCTGCGGTGAATTTTGAATTTCAGCGGAAAGTCTTCAGAACTCTGTCTGCTTCCTTCTTCGATACGATGCGGAGGATCAAAACCACTTGCTGGTGAATCCCATAAAAGAGACGAAAACTGTCAGTTGGGGTATTGACTCGCAGCCTAAAAAGAGGAAATTTCATTCCTTTTATTTTCTTCTTGAGATTGCCTCGTGGAAATGGGTCTTTCTCCAAGAACTTTGTTTTCTTTAAAATGATTTCTCGGGTTGCTCTTGGGAGTTTCGATAAATCCTTTTGTGCCTGGGAAGCAAACTCAACGCGGAATCTATCGGCCACCCCGTGCTCCCTTGATCAGGAGAACCTTGCGACTCTTTGTCTTCCCCCTCTTCAGTTCTCCCCGGGCCCTCTCGAATTCCTTCTCAAGGTTGTAGTGCTTCGCCAAAATGAAATCTTCAATTTCGTCCTCATTTATCTCCAAAAGGATATAGCGGGGTTTCCCGAACTTGGTGATGATCACCGCATCCTCAGATTCAACCTCCTTAAGCACTTGAGAGGTGCCGGAACTCAGTTCTCGGATGGTCGCAAATTTCATTATTATCCTCCTTATTTTTGTATATTCAATTGTCTATACAAATATACTACATTTTCTTCGAATTGTCAAGATTTTATTCGTTTTAAGTACTCGATTTGGGATAACTTTTTCTTACCATTTACCCAATCCT
>JADFOU010000021.1 GCA_022562655.1 candidate division TA06 bacterium | reverse complement strand
GAGATTTGGGGGGATATTTGGACCTGAGGTAGAGAACTTCATAAAAAAAGTAGGCGAAGAACCAGAAGAGAATGTCGACTACGAGTTGGATGCCTTCTATTTCGATGTATAAAGCCCATAGGGTAAAGACAGTGGAAAATCCGGTGGCTCGAAAGAGAGTCTCCAGATGGGAAGGTGGAGGGGGGGTCCTGAGTCGCTGGGTAAGACTTTTGAGGGCGAAATAGAAGGACAACAAGAGGAGGATTGCGGCAGTGAGAAGGTAGAAATACTCAAAAAAATAGATTTCCCTCCAAGAATAGGGTAACTTATTGCACAGTGTAGTAAATAAAAAATAGGAACCGAAGGTTCCAAGGATCCTTTTCATGGCTCCCTCCGGATCGAGGTGAATGGTTCCTATCAATAAAAATAGCCCCTCTGGGGAGATTTGTCAAGAAGGGCCTACAATTTTTCCTTTAAAAATTGGTAGGACAGACTTCTTGCCTGTCCATTAATACTTTAATAATACTTTAAATTTTTTTCTAACGTTAAATTTCTTGACAAACAAAGAACAAGGAGGTTTCTCCTCAAGTATTAGATACTATGTTAAAGATCAAGCTTGAACTCATCGATCCATTTAAATTTTTCTCACCTTATCCACAGATATTAAACCCTTCTTTCAGGATTTCTGTTAGGATATCCTCGAAAACGGACATCCTCCCTAACACTGGCAGGATTCTTCCAGTTTTTTCAGGTCGGTGTTCCTTCCAATGGCTACCAGGATGTCTCCCGCCACAGTCCTTTCTGAGGGATCTGGATTAAACACCATCTCACCGCTATCCCGTTTAATTGCCAAGATGATGACCCCATATTGGCGCCTGATATCAGATTCGGCAATGGAGTGACCGTCGAGGACTGATTTCTCAGCCACCTTGACCTCTTCAAGGCTGAGTTCGAGATGCTGACGGGAGGTCGCCAGTTCCATAAACTCGACGACCGTGGGTTTCACAGCGGCTTGAAGGACACGAAGACTGGCAGTCTTGTACGGGGAGACGACCTCGTCGGCTCCGCCCCGTTTCAGTTTCATCTCCGCCTTCTCGTCAAGGGCTCTCGCAATCACCTGGATCTTTGGATTCATCTCCTTTGCCACCATGGTGAGATATAGATTATCGGCGTCGGAGGGGAGCATGGCGAGAAGGGCTTTCGCCTTCTCAATACCGGCGTTCTTTAGGACCTCCTCCTCTGTGGCATCCCCAATCAAGTACAAATACTCTGTTGTTTGAAGGTCCTCCTCGAGGGTGGGATTGCTCTCTACAACACAAAACTGCAGAAGTCTCTCCGCCAGCCCTTCTGTTACAAGTTTTCCAATCCTGCCGAACCCGCAGACGATATAATGATCGCTCAGTCTCTCTAACTCGCTCTTCATCTTTCTCCTCCCGAATAAGTCTAAAAGCTCACCCTCAAAGACAAGCTGTCCCAGCCTTGTGAAGGCGTAAACGGCAGTCCCGATCCCTGCCACGATGATGAAACTTGCAAATATTCGCCCCATTGGGGAAAGAGTATGGACTTCTCCGTATCCAACCGTGGAGATGGTGATAATGGTCATGTAAAGAGAATCGATAAAGGACCATTTCTCGATGAGGGAAAACCCTATGGCTCCCAGTAGCACCCAAAAGAGAAGTAAAAGTAAAGGTCGGGTCACAGATACTAAGAAACCCACATGAGCTATAGCGGGCCGAGAGCCTACCCTAACCTGATGGAATATTAGACTCAACGAAAACCCTCTGGTAAGATATTGTGTAAAATACTAAAATCTCTGAGATATTTGAGTTGTCCGCACTCTACGATGTACTTTTGAAAGTGCCTTCAAAATACTTTGTTATCTCACTCTCGTCCTGTTGGAAGATCGGGGAAGAGCTGCGGGAGTTTCTCTATTCGTCTCCAACCTTCCCCAGATTTTACGGGTACGACCGAGAGTTCATCGAAGTATTGATCGAGGACTGATTCCCGCTCCTGGGCAAGGGGCGGAGAGCAGTAATCCTCCTCTTCCCATGAGGCAATCCCATCTGCGCCGATTCGAGCTCCCTCTAAACCCTTGCTGAGAGACATTCCGAAAGGTCGTAATCCTTCAAAGGCTTTTTCCTTGAGACGTTTTTCAAGCTCATTTAGAAGATCGGGTTTTGGTTTGGCACGTACCAGATAAAATGCCATCAGGCTTACTCCTTTTCGAGCTCGGACAAAAGGAACTCTAATTCCAGTGGGTGTGTAAACATGTTTAGATTTCCCTGTGCATCTCTGGGCCAGGAATCTGGATTCCTGTCCGAATAGAGCTCTACCCCGTTTCCATCAGGATCGGAAAGATAGATTGCTTCGGAGACCCCGTGGTCAGATGCACCTTGAAGAGGATAATCTGCTTCCATTAAACGCTTCAGGGGTTTAGCCAGTTCCTTGCGATCCGGGTAAAGAATGGCGAAGTGGAATAACCCTGTATGATCAAGTGGAGGCGAACTTGCCCCCTTTCCCGCCCAGGTGTTTATACCTATGTGATGATGAAATCCCGCTGCCGAGAGAAAGACAGCAGATTTCCCGTACCAGGTCGTAATTTCGAAACCCAAGAGGTTTCTGTAAAATGCCAATGAACGATCAAGATCGGAAACGGTAAGATGAATGTGGCCGATTTGGGTCTTTGCCTGAAATTGAGGGTGGGGCATCAACTCTCTTTGACTCTACTGCACGGTGGGTTCGTCCGCCTGAGGCGGACTCAATCACACGGAGGGTTTGTCAGCCTCATCCAGGAAGTAGATGTCAGGCTGGTCTGCAACACCCGCCTTCTGCATCGCCTCTTTTAAATCCTCAGACTGGGAAAACTGACGAGCCTTCTCCAGATTCTCCCACTCCATGAGGATCACGACCTCATTCGGGTCATCGGAGCTGCGGAAGACAACTCCGCCCTTGGAACCGCTGGCCTGTCGGACGGAACTATGCTCATCGAAGACAGCCTTCCACTTGTCAAAGTCCGCGACTTTGTGTCGGACAAGAATGTGCGCCATAGTCATTCACCTCCTCTCTTAAATGAATATTTTGGTTAAACGGTAACTGGTTAAATTGATTCAATTACCCATAACCAATTGAAGGATTCTAAGTGATGCCCCACCCTCGTTGGAACCAGATGATTTGTCACGCCTATTTAAAAATGCCACCTTAACCATGTCGGGAGAGTTCACCCACCGCGAAAGGCTTTCACGATAGCAGCGGTGTCAGTATATTCACGGAGTCTCACGACTTTGCCCTCCCGCACAGTCCAAACGTGGACCCAGTCGGTTTCATAAAAGTGCCCTGTAGACTTAACGCGCACCCGCTCATATCCGAGAACGATAACCCTGTCCCCCTGAGCGACAAACGCCTGGGGCTCGAATTTTTCGACCTCTACAGTCTCATCGGCTGATGTGAAAAACTGTGCCACAATTTCACGGCCGCGACGCCCACCGCCAAATGGAATATCCTCCGGTCCCGGAAACTCCCAATCCACATCGTCCGCAAGCAAATGATGGATAGCCTGAATGTTACCTCGTTCAAAAGCCGCGTAGATCTGCTCCACCACCTGCACGGACTCCTGCTCAGTCATTCTCTACTCCTTTCTATGATGGAGCCGTTATAAATCATTCAGCATATTACTTCAGTCTGTACATAGACATAAATGGAGAATAAGGGAACTTGCGAAGTCTATAGAGATTTTGATATTATCAGAGAAATGGGAGCCTGTCAAACCGAAAAGCGCCTGCTCTTTACGAACTTTTTCCTTGATATGAGAAAGAGAGGAGGGTTATAATCCAAAAGGAGGGATAATATGGGTAAAGAGATTCTGGGAATCCATCATGTGACTGCGATTGCTGGAGATCCACAGAAAAATGTGGATTTTTATACCGACATACTGGGTCTGCGCCTGGTGAAGATAACCGTCAACTTCGACGATCCGGAGACGTACCATCTGTATTACGGAAATGAGTTCGGAAGTCCTGGCTCCATCCTCACATTCTTTCCCTGGCCGGGGGCGCCCAGGGGGCGTCGAGGGACAGGCCAGTTGACCGTGACCTCATTCTCTATTCCCGAAAGGGCGTTGGGTTATTGGATAGAAAGATTCAAGACTCACGACATCTCATTTGAGGGGCCGATTACCCGTTTCGATGAAGAAGTCCTCATTTTCTTTGATCCAGATGGTTTGAAACTCGAGCTGATCGCCCATCCTGGTTCGGATGTGCGTAAACCGTGGAAAGAGGGGCCGGTTCCTCCGGAGTATGCCATCCGAGGATTTTACAGTGTTACCCTTTCTGAACAAGGAAATGAGCGGACGGCACCCCTGCTGACCGAAACCCTTGGCTTTCGCCTCGACCAAGAAGTCGAGAACCGGTTTCGGTATAAAGTTGGTGCAGGAGGAGCAGGGGCTCTGGTTGATGTGCTGTGTCTCCCTGACGTGCCGCGGGGATTGGTGGCTGTGGGCACTGTCCATCATGTGGCGTGGCGAACACCCAACGACGAAGAACAAAAAACCTGGTGTCAGGAGATCTCAAAACTTGGATACAATGTCACTCCAGTTCTGGATCGCCACTACTTTCATTCCATCTATTTCCGGGAGCCGGGGGGTGTCCTCTTTGAGATCGCGACTGACCCTCCGGGCTTCACCGTGGATGAACCGCAGGAGGAACTGGGAACCCGTCTGAGGCTCCCGCCGTGGTTGGAATCCAGACGAGCCCAAATTGAACAGGCATTGCCACCCCTTCGCCTACCCGTGATGGTTAAATAGTCATTGGTGATTCTCCTACTCGAGGGTTTTCTCCTAAATGTATGACTGGCTGTTAGGAAACGGAGATCCGCCTCCCTGGTCGTGGGTCAGGCAGTGAAAACGGGCTCGGCAGGCGGATTCGATTCGGTTAAAATTAACCATTTAACTGTAGCAAAAAAAGGAGGAAGCAATGAAGAAACGCAAGGCTTCTGCCGTCTGGAAAGGGGATTTGAAAGAAGGTCAAGGAACCATGTCAACCGACACCGGTGTCCTATCCAATGTCCAGTACTCCTTCAGTACCCGATTTGGAGAGGAAATTGGGACGAACCCCGAGGAACTGATTGCTGCAGCTCATGCGGGCTGCTTCTCCATGGCCCTCTCCAATGAACTTGGCAACGCCAACATGGTCGCTGAGAGCATCCAAACGACCGCTACCCTCACGATGGAAAAATCAGAAGGGGGCTGGACAACAACGGAGATTCATCTTGATGTGACCGCTAAGATCCCAGGGGGTGATCAGGCTGCCTTTGAGACTGCAGCCAACAACGCAAAAGCGGGCTGTCCGGTCTCTCGTCTACTGAAGGCGAAGATCACGTTAGAAGCAAAGCTTGAAGAGGGTTAAACAGTGAAGCGGTCCGTTTGAGTTCATTTTTTTACGACTCTCTTACCGGAAGACTTCTCGGTCAGTGTTCAGTATTTTGTTCTTCCTGCTCCCTGACTCCTGCCTCCTTTTTTATTTTCTATTTCCAATAGATTCATATCTGAATCATCATAGAGAATTCTAAAAAAACGTAACAGATCTGTGTTAGTTCACCTCTCCTAAACCCTCTTTTTCTTGACATCGGGAACCCAAATCTCTATTTTGGAATCTGACAAGAAAAAAGGAGGGTAGGATGAAAGAAGGTTGTTGGATTAGTGTGATCCTACTCTCTCTCTACAACCCTTCAGGTCAAAAGCTCTCTACATTGTGGCAGGGGCTTTTGGAAACCGGAGAGTATTCCTTTGTAGAAGGTTTGAGTCAATTCCCATCAGGGGTCCATCTCTTTCGCATTCAAGGATAGAGGAACGAACGGGTAGGAAAACTTCTGATACTTCACTGAGGTCAGCCTGATTTCTTCTTCCATTCTTTCCCATACAAAGAAAGGGCGACCCAATGGGGTCGCCCTTTTCAAATGAATGCCAGTCAAACTATCACGAATTTACACGGTCGTGTACAGGACGAGAAGAATAACTGTTCCTTATCGAAAGATCAAACCTGCATTGATTCCCACGTCCGAATTACTCACGGATGAGATCTGGATCTCTCCGAGAAAATCAATCTGTGAGGAGATCTCATAGACCACCCCACCCAGGATGGAGATTTCGAGATTCGTTTTGCTTTCTACCACAGGAGAATCGTGATTGAAATTAACAATGTTCAAAGCAAGTCCCCCGTAGGGGCGAAGCATTTTTCCATTCTCCAGTCGGATAGCATTGTCGATGATCCCGGTTCCACTGAGGGCGATGATAGTAAACTTATCTGCAGCAAAAAGCTCAATACTGCCATCCACGGATAGATTGAAAGGAGAATCTTTACCTTTTTGTACGACAAGACCCATCACATCACCTCCCAGCATGATCCCCCCATCTCCTTCCGACAGGAAACCCAACTTCCCTCCAATACCCAAGTTTCGACCTGCACCGTACCTTATCTGTCCAACAACTCCAACGTCAGCCCCACCGGCTAACAAGAGAAACACTCCCCCATTGAGGCTCTGGATGCGGACAGGCTTTGCAGGATGGAATAGTCCATAGAGTTGCGCCTCTGCTCCAGAGGCTGACAAAAACAAGCAGAATGAAGCTATTAGACAGGTGACAGGAAAAAGTCTACAAATACGCATTCTTCCTCCTTTTTTGAAGGACATTGGGATATTATTCATCTTTCATCTTTCATTTTTCATGGGCATCACCTCCCCTTTCCCTCTCTCACGGCACTGCAGAGAATCTCAAAGACCAACTCGTCATAGGAGATCTCTGCGGCTTCCGCCTCCGCAGGAAGATTTGAAAGTTCTGTCATCCCTGGAACCGTATTCACTTCTAAGACATAGGTCTCCCCCTCTCGACTGATCATCAGATCCACCCTGGAGAAACCATCACATCCCAAGGCCTTGTGGGCCAGGAAGGCAACGTCCTGAGTCTTTTGACATACCCCCTCAGGAAGATGGGCAGGAATGACGAATTGGGTCGCCCCTTTTGTATACTTCGCCTCGTAATCATAAAACTGGGACTTCTTGGGGACCAGTTCAAGAATAGGGAGGGGACGGGTTTCCTCTCCGGTTCCCAGGATTCCCACTGTCGCAATTGTCCCATCAATATATTTCTCGAATAAAAGATCCCCAAACTCCTCTTGCACCTGCGGAACCAACTCCGATAGCTCCTCCTCCCTCTGAAAGATATGAACCCCGATGCTGGAACCTTGGCACACCGGCTTAACCACTACAGGTAGCCCCAGGGTTTTGACGAGGCGATCCTTCACATGGTCGATAGAAAGAATTTTGGAGAGAGGGAGATAGGGAGGAGTTCGAACGCCCACCGCCTTGAAGATCCTTTTGGAGAAGAGTTTATTCAGCGCTAAGGCAGAGGCAAGGACTCCAGAACCCGTGTAGGAAATCCCCATCGTTTCCAAGAGCCCCTGAATCGTCCCATCCTCCCCCAACTCTCCGTGGAGCATGATAAAGGCGACATCAAAATTCCCATCCCGCAAGACGCCCAGGACATTTCGATCCTCGATGTCTATAGAGACCGCTTGATATCCTTGCTTCTGAAGAGATTGAAATACCCTTTTCCCAGAAAGGAGTGAAATCTCCCTCTCCTTCGACCACCCCCCCATCAATACACCAATCTTCATCGAATGGAGGAGGTCTCGCATCCAGATTTTCAGAGGGCTTGGCATGTTGTAATATTTGAGCGGTGAGCGGTAAAGGAGTTCTATTCACCAGTCACCCATCCCTATTGCACATTGAGTGATTTCTTCCCTGCCCCAACATTCTCCAGGCTGTCCTCTGCTTTGATCATCAGGACATGCTCTCCTTTTGGGAGGCCTTCCGTCCTGAACTCGAATGCCTCCACCGATGTATCGAAGACCTCATCTGAAGGATAGAGAGGTCTCCATTCCTGACCATCAATCGCATAGGCACATTCCCTAAGTGTGCTCGTCTCATCCTCCACCTCAAAGGTGATGGTAAAAGTCCCCCCCGTTTGGGATTTCGTCCGGATATTTTCCACCTTCGGCGGAGTATTGTCAATGGTAAAAATCTCACTCACCTTCTCCCCAGAACCCGCTAACGGGTCAGGGTTGTTGGGGGTGTCCTTTGCCACTACCCGGATCTCATATTGTCCATCGGGAAAGGCAGAGGTATCAAAGATGTAACCTTCCCCTGCGACTCTCTCCTTCATCACCTTCCAATTCTTCTCTCCAACCCCTCTAAAGTAGAGGAAATAGACAAGGGAGTCTCCATTGGCATCCTCCCCCTTCCACCCAATGGAACGAAACCCTTTCTCCAAGAGGAAAGCCCCCGAAGGGAGTTCGACCCCCTTCTTTTTCAGTTCCTCCCTCTTCTTAGAAGGGATGGGGGGCATCTTCTTCTGCTGTCCTACTTGTCTCCCGACCCCCAGTCCTGGGGGATAAAGTGTAACGGAGAGGACCTTGGGAGACAGATTTCTCTGAAGATAGGCTACAGAGACCTCCTTCAGAATGGGCGAGATGTCGGCTTTACGGGTCGTGAGTCGTGCACGCCACTGTAGAAATCGGGCAGGAGGACTTTTAATTCTTCCCTGAGTAGGAGAGGGTTTCAAACCCGCCCCTAAATTCGACCAGGGGGACCATGTCCCATCCACCTTTTCCGTATTCCCACTCCGGGTCTGTAAAAGGACCTTTGTCTCTGAAGGCGATTCACCTTCCCAATGGATTACCCCCCATCGGGAGAGGGTCTCAGCATCATGAATTCTTGAAAGGTAATCTCCTTCATTCCTGTATTGGGCTTTCATTCTATAGAGATTTCCAAGATTCCCTGTCCCCAGCAGACTTTGATCCGTAAGGGGAAGAAGCTGCAAAACCTGCGATGTGGGAACCTCAAGAAGCAGTCTCCACTTGCCATCCGGCTTCACCTCCAAAAGAGATGCATCCCCTGTTCCGACTATAAGATTCCCTTTTTGATCCAGAGACATCGAAAGCAGGAGGTACGGAAGAGAAACCACGGGGTAAACCAGGTCTCTCTCTTTTGAAATCCGATAGATGGAAAACTCCCCGCTCTTTTCCTCAGGAGAAGTTGCACCGATCCAGAGATTCCCTTCTTGATCATTCAGAATAGAACGGACCTCCTCAAAAGGAGCATCATAGAGCACTCTCCCCTCCCCCTGTGTATTAAATTCAAAGAATAGTCCTGATGAGGAAGTGCCTGCAAAAATTTTCTTCCTATGAATATGTAGACTCAAGATATGATTTTCCTCTGTGTCATATAGAACTTTCCCCTTTCCGTCTTTAGAAATCGAATAGATCTTTCCATTCTCTCCCGTTCCTGCATAAAGAACACCATTCGGATGGAAGACCATAGACCAGACATAGGTCTCCCCGGATTCAAAAAAGAGCTGAGCCTCTCCTTTCGTTGAAATCTTGTATATCTTTCCTCCTGGCCCAGTCCCCGCATAGAGGAACCCATTCCGATCAAGGGCAAGGCTCAATATCTCTATTTCGTCTTTCAAGTGAGAGAAAACGCTGCCCTTTCCTTCCGATGTTATTTTGAAAATCCTTCCATCATTCCCCGTTCCTGCATAAATATTTTTCCCATCTGCTGCAAGAGACCAGATATAAAGCTCTCCTGTTTCGTAGAGGGTGTCCAGTTGAGGAGAGAGGGTTATCGTCCCATCAGATGAGATGGTCGTCCCTTCTGTTTTTCCTTCCAAAAACTCTTCCTGATTCTTCACCTTCCAGATCTGCGTGGAAGCCTCTACAGAAATGAAAAATGTTAAATGAAAAATGCAAAACATCAAAACATAGAAAGCAATTTTGCACTTTGTCCCAAAGGTCTCCGAGACTTCACGGCCCAATAGACAAGCAAGAGAATTACAATTCTTCATTTGGATGATTCACTTTTCACTGTCTCTTCACTTCAAGAGTCTGAGATTCCATCCCAGTAAGAATATAATCCATAGAAATCCGCTCTTCCAGAATGACTTCTTCCAGAAGTGTCTCCCCTTCTCCAGCCTCTTCTGAGGTGGAAAATATAGAGAGTAGAGACGATGGGAGTGCAGGAAGTTCCTTTCCCTGAATTACAAACCCCTTTCGAGAAAGAACCAACTGAACCCAGACTTCGTTCCGACGTCTCGCTTTCCGAAAGTGGTCGAGGAACTGAGAAAGGTTCTTGTGATCAAATTTAGCAGAATTCTTCGCCAGCTCCTTTTTTTCGAGGGTTTCCCCATCCAAAACCCTTACTTCTACTTTCCCCTCTGGAAGATCCTCAGGAAGCTTTAGTGTAATGGACTTGCGAATCCGCTCTCCTCGATGAGGTCGATAAAAGAAAGTCACTTGAAGGGAATCACCAGGCTCTACTCTCCTTTTATCTACATAGAGGGCTTCAATCGTCCCATTCAGATTTTCTCCCTCCAGAAGATCGACTTTTAATTGAATCTTTTCCAACTCCAGAGGTTCATAGGGATTGTTCAAGAGGGCAGCAAGAATTGATGTGACCTCTCTTGCAAAGAGGGAAGGAGAGTTTTCCCCAGAGAGAAGGTCAGATCTTCGGAGAGTAAACTCTTCAGAGGAAGAATGTAGAGTAAGGGAGAGATCCATCTTCATTGCCATCTCTCCAGAGGCAAATCCTGAGGCGAGAACCGAATGGAGGGTGAGGAATCCCGCGATGCGAGATGTGAGCCTTTTCTCGTGAATGATTTCATAATGAAATTTCGATTCAAGATTGGAAGACTGAAGTTTTGAAGATTTAGACCCCTTACTCTTTGAATGATCGGTTCTATGAATCGTGATGTCCACAGGGATCATCTTTGAATATTCCCCAATCTTACCGAAAATCCCTGCCCTTCGGTCTTGAATCAACCTCCCCACAACTTTCCCCGGGGAACCCATTTTAAACGAAATCACTTGACTTGGAAGAATGGAATGGATATATCCCGTAGTCATCGGAAAATCAACCTCTCCCGTCCACAGGAAGGGATGGCCAAATGCAAGAATCTGCTTCCCCTTCCTCTCCGTCACAGTTCCAAGGGCACCAGCCCTTGCATCCCCTGATATCAACTGAACCCCGACAGCACTCCCTGGAACGAGCGCATCCGCATCAGGTGAATTCTCCTCTCCTGCAATTCCCCCCTGGACCGGCAGAAGACCCAAGGGCTCAAAAAGCTTCCGAGCATCCTTGAGGCTCCGCTCATCAAAGCCTGAAAGGACAAGAGGGGTCTGGATGGGAGTCATTTCGAAGGTTGCGTGGGGATATCGCACGTCGTTGTGACTCAAAATATCCTCGGAAACTTCGAATTTGAGATCTTCGACCATTCCCATCTCCTGATCCTCCTCTCCCTCGAGTCGAGAGACCCATTGGACGATCTGAAGCATTTCTGAAATGGGAGTGATCCCCGCAATGGGTTCTTTCGAAAAGGGCCAGGCAAAGGCTAATGCACCAATCAGCTTCCCATGGATATAGACAGGACTCCCACTCATTCCTGCAATGATCCCTGTCTTTTCTAAAGGACCTCCGCTGAGTCGAGCGATGATAATATCTCCTCGGGGTCTCACATTTCGCATTACACCCAAAATCTCCACTTCAAAGGAATCCACCTGGGTACCCTGAAAAACTGTTTTCCCGATCCCCTTCATGCCAGCCTGGATCTCATGAGTCGGCATATACTCTGTAGCCAATACAGGTACAGAGAGATAAAAAAGGAATAAGAGAAATTTCATTTTAAATTTTGCACTGCTCATTGATAATATTTCATTGACTATTTAGAACCACACCCTGAGTTTTTGTTTTCAATACATCAAGGAGATTCTTCAAGTGAATCTGTGAAAGGGGGTTCCCCTTCTCCAAGAGCCGGAAGAGAAGGAGGATCTGGTCTCCTCTCTCCAACCGGCTCATGGTCACCTCAAACCCCTTAAAAATCTCCATCCATTGGCTGAAAGATTTACGTCTTTTCGAATGGGCGATTGCGACAAGGGTAGCGGTGGGTACCTGCTTATCGGGGGCAAGGTTCATTACCAAATTCCGACCGGAGATGATGGTTTTGGATCTCAATCCCCCTGCCGAGCCAGTTCTCCCTGCACGGCCTTCGGTCTGGGAGGCGGATTCAAAGGCCTGCAAGGTTTCCATTCCCAATTGGATATGCTCCACCAAATCCTCCACAGGTGCGCTCATTCGATAGAAATCCTCCAGAGAATAGTAAAGCCCCCGAACAAGATTCTCCTCCTGTTCACTGAGATGCTCTCTCACTTCTTGGAGTTTCTTCATATCCAGAATCCGCATCCCCTCATCAAAATCACGAAAATCACCAATGATCTTATGGAGACATTTTTTGATCCGTGAATAGATCTCTTCATAACTCTCATATTCCGTTAACTCTACTCGGACATCCAAGATGTTGATCTCTGCCTCTCCGAGGATCTTGGGTGGATTGGTTGAGAAGACGCTCAGCCCCCTCACTTTCTCCAGTTCTTCCACACAGAGCAGGGTCACTTTCTCTCGGCTTTTCCTCGTCACCATAATCACTTTGAATTCAATCACATCTTCCCCTGTCCGAACAACACTGATGAAGACCTGGGGCTGGCGGCTTGTCTGTTGTTCTCGAACGAGGTAGGGGATGATGGCACGTGCATAGTGTTCAAATCCCCCGATGGATTCGATTCGTCGCATTCGCTCTACCCCTTTCCCCGTAGCCATCTTGAAGAGACCCTTTTCAATTCGCTTCCCAATTCGCATGGGGAAGAACCTATCTCTTCCATCGGTAATCTCGAGACGATAAACGGTAATCCCATCGGAGGTAGTGAATTCCTTGTTGTATTTCCTTTTGAAACTGGGAACGACCTGATGGATGCCAGAGAGGCAGTCATCCAGGGTAAAATCCCGGTCGAATCCAGCAAGGGTGATTCCGGTAAGGTTCTCTTTTGTGGTCTTCAGGTTCTCGACTTTCACCTGGGCTCGACCCCCAAACTCCCTGACCTTTTTTTGAAACTCAAAATTAGTGATGATCTGCATTGCCAGATCGTGGGGGCTCCTTTCCGTGATATACGCCTCGGAACGGGAGGCGAAGAAACGGAAAGCCTCTCCTTTTGTTCCAATGAGATTTTCCAAGTGATTCCCCTTCCAGAGATGGGTGATCTTCTCAAGTACTCTTGGATAGGCCATGAGTTTCCGGGTCTCCCTCTGAAGAAGATCGCTCTTTACATCTCGTCCTAAATAGGTCCTTTGCAACCCCTCCACAATTTCATCCATCTCTCTCTGAAGGCGCTTCCACTCCTTCTTGGAATCAATATTGAGAGTGATGAGCACAATACCCAGTTCTTTCTCTTCATATTTAAGGACAAAACTTTTGACGAAGTAGATATTCCACTTCCGTTCATGAACGATTCCGATGCAAGAATCGGACATCCCTGGCCAGTCCCCGGAGAGAACTCCAAAGGTGAAGACAGCTGGAAAGGAACGAATCTCTTTTGAATCGGAGAGATAGATTGCAACTTCTTCAGTGTTCTTCTTCCATTCCTCCAGGAGATAGATGCAGATAGCGGCCTCTTCATTTCGAGAGAAGGTCTCCCGGAAGTAATCCAGTAGCTTCAAGTACCTCCCGACTTGCTTTTCTACAATAGAGACATCCTTGGATTTTAGAATCGCTCGGATCTCTGTCACATCCCTTTTTATCGCCATGAATTCGGTTCTTAGCCTAATACTAAGTTTGAAATATTAATCTTGAGAAATTCTGTGCGAATCTCGTGGTAAGACCCGATGAATCTTTCATTTACTGCAACTTCTTACTTCTACTGCTACCGTCGTTTCTTTCCTACAACTGCCACTGCCAACTGCTACTGCTACTGACGTTCTCAGTGCGTCAGGGCGTAAAGAA
>JADFOU010000312.1 GCA_022562655.1 candidate division TA06 bacterium | reverse complement strand
CCATTGGGATCGGGTTCCCCGCGAGAGTTGACGAGTATGATCTCTCCTGTGACCGGGTCCCGCAAGAGAGGCCCGGCTAGATCCTGGGGTAGTCCTCGCAGCGTTGTTGACCCGCCGGAGAAGAATCGCTCACTAATGGGAATGGAATTTTCAAGGGGTTGGCCGGCAGTTTTTCCAAAGGGAGCGATCACACCCAACCTCAGGGAGGAGGCCAGGACGAGATCGGGGAAAAGTTTACGATAGTACTGCCCCTGGGTGAAAAGGCGCAAAAAGTCCTCATCGGAGCCGATGAGCCGAGCTGAAACCCGTGCATCCCCGCTCAGGAGGAAACCCGTGCGCGGGTCGGTCGGATTATCGCGCGACTCGTTGAGATAGGATAGGGAAGCACTGGAGAGAAGGAGTTCTTCTTCTTGTCGAAAGAATTGCAGGGGACCGGGGAGGTTTTCCGGCAGGGTGATCCGGACCTTCTCAAGGTTGTAGCGAAAAAACAGAGCGTCTCGGCGGCTCAAGCTGCGCTGAGTTTGGGCGGAGGCAGTCAGGCGGAACTCATCAAAGGGTTTTCCACGGAGGGCTTCCTGCCCTCCTCCGATGTTTTGCGTGAGGGCTTTCGAGTTGGTTGCGGTTAAGGAAATGAGGGATGGGAACTTCCGCTCGAAAAGCTGGGATAAGGTATAGGAAATGTTGGCACGCTGACGCAGGGCCCCCACACGAAGACCCAGAGAGAGGGTACTGGCTCGGCCAAGAAAATTACTGTTGGCAAGGCCCAGGGTACCCCGCACTCCTTCGAATGAGCTATAGCCAATACCGTACAAGAGCGTATATCTTTTTGCTTCTTCAACATGGACCATCACATTTTTCTGGAGCGGATCTCGGTAGGAAGGGACCTCTCGGACCTGCACTTTGTTGAAAATGGCCAAATTATACAAATTGCTCTCGGTCGCCAGGATACGATCCAGGGACAGGGGGTCCCCGGCCGCTATTTCCACTTCTCTTTGAATCAGATTCTCCCGGGTTCTGTGGTTCCCGGTCAGGATGACTTGCTCGGTAAAGGATCGCGGACGTTCCCGGAGAAAGTAAGTGATGCTCACTCGTCCCGGCTCTGGGTAAACGATCTCAGAGCGAAAGTCCACTTGCCGGTAGCCCCGATTGGCGTAGGCTGCCATGATGTTGGCACGATCCTGGGCGACTAAGAAAGGGGAGAAGGGTGTCCCGGGGTGGCCTTGAATTTCCTCGAAGAGGGTCTTGGTACTGAGGTACTCGTTGCCAATAAAATGAACCGTGTCAATGCGATAGAGTGACCCCTCCTGAATTTTGTAAACAAGTGTGAGATCACGCGAGTCAGAGCTCTCCAGAACCAGGGCATGAGCGACCTTCACATCCTTATAGCCGCCTCCCTGATAGTATCTTTGGATACGGTTCGCATCTTCTTCTGCCATCTCGGTCGAGAACTTGCCTCGACTGAACACTCCTTCTTCCTCAACGCTGAGGAGTTTCTTGAGAGATCCCGCTTCGGCGAACTGGTTTCCTTCGAATCGAATTTTCTTGAGATTGAATTTCTGACCTCTGTCGACCGTAATCACGACCTGGCTGGGCTCCCGTCCGGTCCCCGAGGTTTCGTATTCCACCTGGGCCAGGAAGTATCCTTTTTCCTGATATCTTTGACGAAGTTCCTTTCGAGTCGCCTCCAGGAAAAACCGTGCCGTTCCTCTTTGGTTGAAGATGGGCAGATCGGCCAGTTCCTCCCGCTCGACCTCGATGCCTTGAAATTCAATCTGAGTGTGTTCTCGAGTGGCAATGAAGACAGCCAGCGATACCCCATTCTCATCCTCCCGGTAGCGAACGGTTTCCTTCACTGAACATCGCAGGTAGCCTTGCAAGATGAGATGGTCTTCGATGGCTTTCAGGTCTTCTTCCAGCTGAACTCGGGAAAAGGGTTTTCCTTCACGGGTTTGGGTCAAAGAACGGATTTGTTCCTCACTCAGATCTCCCTCAACACGGAACTCAAGCTGCTTGACAAGTTCCTGATCCCCTGCCTCGATGTGGAACTTCAGACTCAAACGCGCTGTTGGGTGATGGAGTTCAAACCGGGGTTGGATGCGGGCACGGTAGTATCCGTGTCTCCGGTAAAGCTCTTTCAAACGGGCAAGAGTTTCTTCCACAGGACCTTCGGAATAGGCTTCACCTAATCGGATGGCAAGCTCTCGACGCAGCCGCTGCCTGTCCAGTTTCACATCTCCCTCGAATTTGATTTCCTGGATCAGGTATTTTCGAATAAGAAGAATCTGGACCCGTACTTGATCACCAGCGGGTTCGACGTCAACTTGCACATCGTGGAACATCTCGGTGGAAAAGAGGCGCTGAATCGAGCGTTCGGCTTGAGTTGCACTGTAGGGCGCCCCTTCGCGCAGTTCCATCAAGTTGAGAAGGTCGGTGTAAGAGATCTCGTTCAGAGGGCCGTCCGATTGGAGTTCGATCTTTTGGATGATCTTCCCTTCAAAGGAGGAATTGGCTTGAAGAACACTTGGGAGAGTAAGATAGAAAATCAGACTCAGAAAGAGAGCTGGTATCGTTCTAGTCACCCTTCCAGCTGGTGAATTGTATTTCAAAATTCTTCTCAAAATCGTTTCTTCAGCTTGAAGTCGATGGCAATGGATCCGTCCTGGTCCCGGGTTCCAACCGTGGTCAACCAATCGGTTACTTTGTATTCGAAGACCACGATTTGACCCTGCTGATCGCTGCTCAAGTCGGTGCTGTAGTTGACGGAGAGATCCTTCGTTAACTGCTTGCCCAGGGTAATCCGAGCTCCCGGATTGCGCTCGTTTCCGAAAAGAAATGGATCTATGGAAAATCTTTCGAAGCCGAAGAGCCGA
>JADFOU010000020.1:5488-13869 GCA_022562655.1 candidate division TA06 bacterium | reverse complement strand
CGTAGGCATGGCCGAGTTTATCCGTTAGGCGGAGGGCGCCGAAGTCGTTATTGAAATGGAACTTCTGGGGTTGTCCCTCCCACCAGATCCGGTCGTAATAGTCCTTCAACATAAAACCCGTTCCTGCTGTCGCTGTCCCCAGAATCCCCAGGCGAAAAGGTTTGATCCGGACAGCGGATTTAGCGATTGGATCGGATTGATTCCGCTCGATCTGCCGATCCAAAGAGTTTTTGCGTATCAGAATTGAAGGTTGTTCTTCCACCCTTAAACTTTGAATCTTACCCTTTGAACTCTCGTCGCCTTGGGCACCCGAACTGAATAGGAGATCCGAATCCTCCTCCATGGCTGAGGATCGGGTGAGTCCGATTCGGGCAGGGGATTGGGGCTCGGCAGGGGGAAGAGACCCCAAAGCCACCCCCCCCAGTAGGAGAATCAAGATTGGAACAGGGATTAGCCTGCATCGTGCAGCGAACAGATTTGGGCTGCTTCCTGCTATTTTATACCTGTCGTAATTTAAATGCATACCTGTAATTTGATTTTGCTCATTATACTGGGAAAGGGGGGGATGTCAAGGGTAAAATAGGAGGGATTTGAGGGGTTTCAGAAGAGAATTTTAATTGTGCCTCAGGGTTCAAAATTCCCGCGCTGGGAGGAGAGAATGTGGTAAAGGAGTGGATTGATCCTGCGGGAGCCGGGAAGGTGTTCCAAAAGCCAGCCCAAAGGACTGACCCAGGGGAGAAGTTGGAGGATCTGGGGCACTGCCTGGTCGCCGCTCTTCACCACTCCGTTGGGAAGAACCAGATGGACGCTTCCCATGCGGGTCTCTTGATCCATGTGGGAGAGGAGTTTTTTCGCTAAGGGGTCCTGGGAGGAAATCGGATGGATCCGAGAATTGAGATCCAGCCCTTTCACAGCATTTTTGAAATTTTCGCAGAGTGTGCAGTCGCCATCATAGATGAGGTAGAAAGGACGTTTCTTCATAGAGGACCCGATGAATCATTAGCATTTCAAAATTAGCAATTTTCAATTTGTTACTGCTGAGTGTTATTTTGTATTGAATTCGGCCTACTCCTCAAAGAGATTATCACCCCGATGGAGGCGGCGGGCGATCGAAAAGGTTTGGGGAAGGGCCCGATGGGTGGGGGTGTGGGCTGCTAAATATCGAGTTACAGCGATAAGGACTTTCCGTCCTTCTTCACCATTTCCTAACAATCCAAACTCCTCAAACCCTGCTTCCAATGCCTGGATTGTGTGAAAGTCTGCATCTTCTTGTAAAAGACTATGGCCCAGGGTTGCCAGGAGGGGTTCAGGATCACCTCCTCCTCTCAGATATTGGTACGTGAGCTTGCTTGCCTCATCCACCTGTTTCTCCTGATCGAAGGTCTGGAGGAGGGCTATCAGGATTTCCATTGGATCTATGTCTCCATGAGTTGATTCGGGTGGATGAGCTGGAGGGACATTGAGAAATCTGTCCAAATAAACCCTCATGGAACCGTGAAAGACTGCACGGATTAACTCTATGGAAGGGGCTCTCTGCATCGCTTTGTGAACAGCATGATTGTAGGTGAAGGTATGGAGGACAGTATCCCAATCAAAGAACTCATTGCTCGTTCCAAATTGGAGAATCCGAAGGGCTGACGCATACGTGACCGCCCCAGCCAGTTGTTCTCCTGAAATGCCTTCCCGCAGAGCACTCTCCAGGGCACCCACAATCGTCTTGGGGCTCTCTCCGAGAAGGGTTGTAATGAAAACCTTCGGATAGATATTGTTCTCCTTCCAGGGTGAAGAATCCGCCTGGGGCGTTTCACTTCTTTCAGCGATTGTTTCAGGAAGTCGGTCGAAGACTTTCTCTAAAATTTCGACGAGATCCACAGGATTTCGCCAGGAAGAGGTCTCCTCTGCTCTTTCTGCACTCGCAAGTTGTCCTACAAGGCTCGGAAGGATGGTCTTGGCATGCTCCCAGCCGATGTGATCCAAGAGCTCAAAACCTTTGTTGATAAAGTCAAGGGTATGGCCTCCATTTAAGAAGAAATGGTCTGTCGCAGCGGCGAGAAGCATGTCCGACACATCCTGTGAGTTGGCACCGTTCGTGAGTGAGGTGAGGAGGCATCGTTCCGCTCCCTCTGGATCCCGAACTTCGATGAAACGCCGAAACCATCTTTTGAGGGTTTTCGGGTCAGCCCGCCTGAGACGGTTTGGAAGGGGATCGAGACGAAATCGAGGAGGTTCGTCCACACAATCCCTTGCAGTATGGACAAGTCCATGAAAGAGGGCTAAGGGTCGGTCATTCGGGTGGAGTTTCGGGAGGAGATTCGCCATGGCTGTGAGGATGGTGAGGCCCCGCCCCCATCCCTGTTGCCGGTAGACCGCTCCGAAAGATGCTCCAACCTTCAGGGGTTCTCGGTAATCTGCCCCCGAATTCGAGAGACCGAGGACTGCCTTGGCCGTGACCAAAGGAAGGTTTTGTTCCAGCCCAATTCGGAGGCGTTTCCTCCCGCGAGGGAGGGGGTCTTCTTTGGGTAGATTTGGATTGAGGAAGATGTTCCCTTCTAAGATCTCGACCGGATAAGTGGTTACATCATCCGCCCAGGGGTCAAAGGTTCCACCGGTCTCCAAGTCGAATCGGGCATGATGCCAGTGGCAGGTGAGGATCCCATCTTCAACAGTTCCTCGTTGTAAGGGAAAACCCATGTGGGGACAGCGGTTGTCCACAGCAAAGACCTGCTCACCATGATAAAAAAGGACGATTACACGCCCTTCCACGGTCACCCTGAGAGTCCCCTTTGCCTTGAGTTCTTCCAGGGAGGCGGCTTCAACAAATTTTTCAAGTGCAGTTATCGCCATGAGAGGTTCTTAGGTACCCCAGCCACTGGGTTCACCTTCCAGACGGCTGGGGCTTTGTCAATTTAGAGTTCCGTTCGATTCTGAGTACCAAAGCAGGCGACTCTCTTGGGGCCGAGAATCTCCTCCTTGAGGGCAAGGGGTCATTCAAGATTGAGAACACTAAAAAAGACTTGCCCTCAGACCCTTAATGGTTACATCAAGATTCTTTTTCCTCTCTCCTCAATGCAAGAGGACCATCTTCTTCGATTGGGTGTAATCCTCCCCTGCTTTCAATCGAAGGAAATAGACTCCTGTGGAGACCTCACTCCCCTTCTCATCCCTTCCATCCCAGTCCCTGGACTTGAATCCTGACTTCTCGGACCCATTGACAAGAGTCCTCACCAATTTCCCGGATACATCGTAGATTCGCAGGGAAACTTGAACGGGTTCAGGGAGCTGGTAACGGATCTGGGTTCCTCCCGAGGCAGAGAAGGGATTGGGAATGTTCTGGTGGAGGGTGAAGATCCTGGGAACGGAGGGTTGGGTAATGGGTTCCTCGACCCCGACAGGGGGTGTTGACAGGATGAGATCTCCGTATTCTGAAGCGGTATACCAACCTGAAACAGAATCGACCACAGAGGGCCACCATCCATAGACTTCGGACACAGCGGCATCGTTGGTGGAGAGGAAAAATCCAACGGTATCACCCGGATTGGCATTCAGATCCTCGGCGATGGAGCTAAAAGGCACCACAATCTCAAACTGCTGATGACCGGAACCGATGGAGACCGCACCAGGGGATCCCGTGAGATAGGGAATCCCGAAGTTGGGACCTTGCCGGATCCAGCGATACCGAACTACTCCCCCCACTCCAAACCAATCCAACCAGAGGGTCCCCTCGCTCGTGTCCGGTGGGAAGGTAAAGATGTGATTGTGGTTGTCATCGAAGTAGAGGGCCAGTTTGTCCAGATTTTCTTGGGTCAAATCCAACATCCCATCCAGTGCGATATAGAGGTTGTTCGCATCATTCATTACATAGAGCAGTGCGGAACCCAATAGATTGGCTGCGCCGGTCTGCCCCAGCACATCGCTCACATCCCGCAGGGTGGCGTTTGCCCACTCCGTAGAATCGATTATACCGTCAATGGTCGGTGGAGTTGGCGTGTAAGGGGAGATGATTACAGGGCTGAAGTCGAAGGTGATGGTCTGGCTCATCAGGGTGTCGTTGGAGTTGTTCAGATCTCCGGCGAGGAGGGTGGTGACCTTGATGTCGTAGACGTTCCCTGTGCCTGAGAAGTTAAAGGGAGCGAAGTTGACCTGCGCGTCCGAGCCCGTTGTGAGGCTGTCTACAAACTGGGTGTCTGCATAGACGGGCACGCCCGACAGTTCGATCTCGCAGGTGACATCGAAGGATTGGATGTTGAATCCAACGTTTCTCACCGTCGCCTGAGGGGCAAGGGTGGAATCTGCTCCGATTACCGGACCCGGTGCATCGATGGTGATGGGGCTCACGTCGTCGGTAATCACTTTATAAAACTTGATGGCATAGCCGTTGACCACAGAGTCCTGGTCTGCCTGAAGCCCGATGGTGGCACCATCATTCTGAATCCCGATGACAGGGGTATAATTAAGAACAGCAAACCAATCTAATGAACTAAGATACTGGAAGACGATGCTTGAATCCGAACCGTCGAGGATGACCTGGAAGGTGTTTGTAATCAAAGTATCGTAGAAAGGAACCCCCGACCACTCCACGATTGCCCTGTTGTTTGCGGCATCGGCATAGAAGTAGGCCTCACCACCGACTGACGGGTCGAGATCTATGAGAAAGGGGAAGGCATAGGCATCGGGAAAGGCGGTATCCGGAAGGGTGATGATTCCGTCGTAAAACGTTGAGCTACCATCCGTGAAACTCACCCATCCATTGGAGCAGGCCGCAAGGGTGTCGTACATTGTCCCGTAGAAGTAGAATGAACTCGGTAAAACAAGGGAGAGCCCCGTGTTGTCGTCGTCGCAGAGCATCAGGGGTGTGCCAACGCCTGAAATCTCTACCCAGTTGAAGGGGATGGTATCCGTCCAGACATATCCGAAGGAGTCTGGACCACCCCCACCCAAAAGATTGTAAAAGTCTCTCTCCTGTATTGATTTTACCAGAGAGGGACTTCTCATCTTTGACTGCTTCTTGGCCGGTTTTCCAGTACCAGAGGCGACCATGCTTAAAGTGAGAACGGCTGCCAGAGCAAAAACCCACAAAACTCCTCTTTTCATCTCAACTCCTTTTGAGCAGAAATTCTGCAGTAAAAAGATGAATGGTTTGGTTTTCAATCAAAAGACTCCTCTCTTTTTCACCTCCTTTCTCTTTAGAATTTGGAGCGGGAGACGGGGCTCGAACCCGCGACATTCAGCTTGGGAAGCTGACACTCTACCAGCTGAGTTACTCCCGCCTTTTTAATCTGTTATTTAGTTATCAGTTTTCAGTTGTCGGACAGACTATAAACTATGAAGAATTTAATTTATAGACTTGAGACATTGGACATTAGACTTTAGTCCAGAGTCCATCGTCTATAGTCCATAGTCCATAGTCTATCTTTTCAGAGTCTTTCAATCACATACTCTAAGAGATCGACCACCCTGCAGGCGAAACCATATTCATTGTCATACCAGGCCAGAACCTTCACAAAATTTCCATCCATCACGGAGGTGCTGAGGCTATCTACGATAGCAGAAGCAGGATTTCCGATGAAATCCACGGAAACGAGTGGGAGATCTGTGTATTCGAGGTACCCTTGCAAAGTTGATTCTGATGCCTCTTTAAAAGCCTTGTTGACCTCATCCCGTGTAACTCTCTTTTCCACCTCACAGACCAAGTCGACAAGGGAAGCATCGGTTGTAGGGACCCGGATGGCAATTCCATCCAATTTCCCTTTCAGTTCGGGGAGGACAAGCCCCACCGATCTGGCTGCCCCTGTGGTGGTGGGGATCATGGAGGTGGCGGCTGCCCTCGCCCTTCGGAGATCCTTGTGAGGAAGATCCAACAAGCGCTGTTCATTGGTGTAGGCGTGAATCGTGGTCATGTAACCCTTTATGATTCTGAAATTTTCATGGAGGACCTTGGCGATGGGGGCCAAGCAGTTGGTGGTGCAGGAGGCATTCGAGAGGACATCGTGTTTTACTGGATCATATTGGGTCTCGTTTACCCCCATGACAATCGTAATATCGGGCATCTCCCCCTTTCCCGGGGCGGTGAGGATAACTTTTTTGGCACCCGCCTCAAGATGCTTTGCGACATCTTTGCGATTGAGGAATTTCCCCGTGGATTCAATCACCACATCCACCCCTAACTCCCTCCACGGGAGTTCCGAAAGATTTTTGATAGCAAAAACCTTGTGCAGTTTGCCATCCACACTCAATGCGTCCTCATCGGCACACATTTTGGCATCCAGTATTCCATGAACAGAGTCGTATTTTAAGAGATGGGCGAGGGTCTTGGCATCGGTCAGATCATTTACAGCCACGATCTCAAATTTGTTTCTCTTCATTGCCGCCCGATAGACAAGACGTCCGATCCGCCCAAATCCATTTATAGCGACTTTTGTCAAAGATGAATTCCGGTTAAATGGTTAAATAGTTACATGGTTGAATGGAAAAAATGAAACCATTTGGAAATGTCGGTAGCGACTCTTTAATAGTTGATAAACACCTCTTCAATATTATTTTTGCTTATCCTGAAACAAGTTCAGAGTCTCAAGAGATGCTGAAACAAGCCTGTCCTGCCTGACCGGTAGGCAGGCCCGCCTGTCAGAATCTGATCCGATTCCGGGTGGGTGGGGCAAAGGGAGAATCGGGCTCGGGGCGACATGCCAGGATTCAGCATGACTGGATACGAAATCATTTATCAACTATTATGGGGGAACTACCGAAATGTCATTTAATCACAAAAATGAAGGGAAGTCAAGGTGTAAAAATTTGCAGCAGTTGATTGCCACTGCTACTGATTCTTAAATTGTCATTGAAGCCGTGAGGCAATAAACTCCTACCGCTCCACCCTCAAGAAGCGCCTCGGTGCAGGCTTGCAAGGTGGATCCGGTTGTGAAGACATCGTCTACCAGGATCACCTTTTTTCCTTGAATTTCTTTATTTCTCATAACCCCAAATGCTCCCTTCACATTTTCCATCCGTTCTTCATGTCTGAGGTCGGTCTGGGGTTTGGTGGCTCTCCTTCGTAGGAGTAGATTCTTCGCAACGGGAATGGATGTGGAGTGGAAGATTGCCTCTGCGAGAAGGAGAGCCTGATTGTATCCCCTCTCCCGAAGCCTCGTTTTGTGAAGGGGGACGGGGATAAGAACCTCCCCCTCTTGGAGAAGGGAATCTGATTGGAGGAGGGTACCCATCATCCTTCCAGCTCGTTTTGCCAGAGAGGTTTTCCTGTGAAATTTGATTAGTTTGACGATGTCCGAGAGGACCCCTTCATATACCCCCAAGGATCGTCCTCGGAAGAATTGAAAACCCACTGCATCCGAATCAGGCGGACCCAAGGAAACGGATTGCACACATTTTCCACACTTTCTTTTTGTCATGGGGGTTCCACATCTCTGGCAGAAGGGGGGAGTGATGAAATGAATGGACTGCCAGCACTCCTCGCAGGCAGTCTTCTCATTCTCATTGAGCCTCTCGTTGCAGATGGCACAGAAAGGTGGAAAGAAGAAATCAAGTAAGGCTGTTATGGGTGAATGGAATTGAAGATCTCCGAAGGAGGAATTGGTAAATTTTACCATTAATCATATAGCTATTTAACCCTCTGACCATTTAACTGTCTAACCGTCTTCATTTTTTTCTCAATCGGAAGATCATCACAAGAGAGGCTAGGAGAAGGATAAGGCTGATCAATTGATTGATCGTGATGGGTCCGCCTAAGGCGGATTGAAAAAGATAAGCATTCTCTTCATATCCTCGAAGGAAATCTACTCCGAATCGCCAGATGGAATAGAGGGCAGTAAGGGAGAAGAAGAGATAACCGTCTGGAAACCTTCGTGCTTTGTGCTTCGTGCTTCGTGCATCGATGTAGAGGAGAAGAAAAAAGATGAAGAGTCCTGCGAGGGACGAGTAAAGTTGAGTCGGATGGAGAGATTGATCAGGGAAGAAGTAGGAGGCTTCGGCCGTAGGCGGAAAGTGGATACCCCAGGGGAGTTGGGTGGGCTTTCCAAAACAGCATCCGTTAAAGAAACAGCCTAATCGGCCGAAGGCAAGTCCAAGGGCGAGGGAAGGTGCAGTGATGTCGGCAATTCTCCAGACAGGGAGTTTTTTCTTCTTGAGATAGACATATACGGATAAAAAGGCGACGAGAATACCCCCATAGATCATCAATCCCCCTTGCCAAATGGCAAAAATTTCTAAGGGATTTTCCCTGTACTGGTCGAGGTGGTAAAGGATGTAGAGTCCTCTACCCCCCAGAATGCTAGAGATCATGATTAAAATAGCGAGATTCGAGATGATATTGGGGTCGATCCTTCGCTCTTTCGCCCTCTTCATAGAGAGAAAAATGCCCACGAGAAAGGCGA
>JADFOU010000020.1:0-5478 GCA_022562655.1 candidate division TA06 bacterium | reverse complement strand
AGTAAGCGTGCCCAGGTGTGAATCTCCAGATGTCCGAGTTTTAGAATGGTTGGATACATTTCAAAAAGTCAAGTTGCAGTTTGCAGTTGCAGTCGAGTGCTACTGTCAACTGCCACTGCTACTGATTAGTGGATTTTGTCATTTGTTTCATCGCTTCCTCCACCTTTTGGATTAATTCTGGATCCTGCGTGAGGAGGAGGCACCTCTCCAAGGCTTTCGCTCCCCTTTCCTGATCCCCCTTTTCCAAGGCAATTTCTCCCAGATGGAAGTGGGCTTCGGCATAATCTGGTTCGATCTTACAGGCCTTATCAAAGTAATGGAGGGCCTCGTTCAGGTTCTTCCGATTCTGGTGGATTAATCCAATATGGATGTAAATATCGGCCGAGGAAACCCCTCCTTCAATCACCATCAGATATTCCTTCAGAGCCAGATCATATTTCCCTGTAGCGAAGAGGCAGAATGCAAGGCTGTTTCTGGACACGTGGTAATTGGGATTGCGATGTAAGGCTTCCCGGAATTTTTCAATAGCAAGGTCATATTTCTTTTGATCAAAATAGAGAAGACCGAGATTGTAGTGGAGGTCTGCATAGTAAGGGTGAAGGGCAAGCGCCTTTTTAAACTCTTCGATGGCGAGGTCGGAATGTCCCAGGCTTCCATAAGCGAAGGCGAGGCTGGCATGAGCCTTTCCAAAATTTGGATCAATCTCCACAGCCTTTTTATAAGAGTCAATGGACGCCTCTTTCTCTCCTTGCCGGGCATGGAGAAGACCCATGTCGTTGTAAAATTCAGCAAAATTACCGCTCACCAAAAGTCCATTCTCCATCTCTCCACGTGCACGGTCATAGTCTCCACCTTCGGTATAGGTATCGGCAAGGTCCCGATAGAACTGGGAGAGACCAGGGTTGAAAAAGAATGTATTTAATTCGCCTGCCGAGTCCGCTCCCCCTGTCCGATTTTCCTCGCCCAACACTCGGGCTGGGTCGGCCAGGGAGGCGGATTGGAGGGATTTCCATCTCTCCATTACCTTTGGAATAAAGGGTTCGAACCCCTGGATTTTATTTAACAATGCATAGGCGTCATTCTCTTGACCTATCAAAAAGTGGAAGGTTGCCAGGGTCAGAGTAAGGGCATTGTGAATTACGAATTGTGAGTTGGGAGGTACCATCTTCAATTTTTCTAGGGCTTCATAGAGAATGATAAGTCCCTCTTCCTTCTTCCCCTTCTTCCAGTGGAGAAGGGCAGTACCCAGTTGGAGAGATCCACCTAAGGCGTATTGAGGAAATCGCTTGTGAACCTCCTCAAAGATCTCCTCTGCCTCAATCTCTGAATGAGCCTCCATTAGAGAGAAACCCAGGTTGAGAAGAGTATCTTTATAGTTTGGGTTGATCCGAAGGGCTTCCCGAAATTCCTGGATCGCACCCGGGTAATCTCCTTCGAAGGCGAGAATGAGTCCCAGGCGATTTCGAAGATCTGCCCAGGTCGGATGTTCCCTTACCTCATTCTGTAGGGTTTTTTTGAGCTTCTCTATCGGATCTTTTTCCATCACTTTTCTTCTTCGACAACTTCTAAATTCAATCTGTCTTAGACGGCCTCAACAAATACAACATTGATCCCGCAAGATTACACCCGATTCGGGTGGAAATCTGTGAAATCCCTGGCCAGACGCCCCGAGCCCGATTCTCCCTTTGCCCCACCCACCCGGAATCGGGTCAGATTCTGACGGGCGGGCCTGCCTACCGGTCAGGCAGGCAGGACAGGCTCGTGGTTTAGAATTTGGTTCAATATTCATATTTTGTTTTCCGTATATTCAATAAGAGTCCTACGGCGATTGTGGAGGTCACAAGGGAAGAGCCTCCATAACTGATAAAGGGAAGGGGGAGCCCTGCTACAGGTACGAGTCCAATGGCCATGCCCATATTGACGAAGACCTGATAAATAAAGATGGAGGAAAGCCCCACGGCGGCAAGAGATTTTGTCAGATTTTTTGATTCAGAGGCAAGTTTGAGCCCTCGCCAGATGAGGAGAAAGAATAAAAGTAAAAGAAAAGCACATCCTATTAGCCCCAACTCCTCACCGATTACACTGTAAACAAAATCTGTATGTTGTTCGGGTAAGAAAGCCAGGTTTTTTTGACTTCCCTGTCCATATCCAGTTCCAAAGATTCCTCCAGATCCAATGGCAATTTTGGATTGGAGGGTGTGCCAACCCGCCCCTAGGGGGTCGAGACCCGGATTGAGAAAAGTGAGGATTCGCTTCTTTTGATACTCCTTCAGAGTCCCCCACAGTAGGGGTGTCGCAATGCCTATCCCGCAGTTGAGAACGAGCAAGAGGAGCCCCTGCTGAAAGGAGAAAGGATGATATTTCGAGAAAAGGTAAAGGAGGAAGAGGAAGAGAAGAATAAATAAAGTCCAGGAAACCCAGTGAAAAGCAGAGAGAAGGCTTACGAGAGGGCTGACCAGGAAGAGTAGACTAAAGGGGGGTATTTTCCGATAGAAGAGTATCGCAAGGAGAAGGAAGAAAAAGATGAAGGAAGTACCCAGGTCAGGTTCCATGAGTACCAGCCCGGTAGGAAGAAGGACAATGCCCATAGGGAGGAGGAGATTTTTCAGACTTCCCCGAGAAAATTGAGAATGGGAAATCATCCGCGCAAGGGCAAGGATACAAGCTACCTTAGCAAACTCAGAAGGCTGAAATTGGAGGGGACCGAGATTGATCCACCTCCGGGTAAGAGCAGGAGTCGTAGAAGAGGAGAATAGGGGGATGAGGAGAAGAATGATAGAGATTCCAAAAAATAGATAGGCTAAGGTGTTGATGGTTCTGTAAGGAATAAGGAAGGCAAGAGTCCCTGCGAGAAGAGCAGGAAAGAGCCAGAGGATTTGTCTCAAAAAGATCCTCCCCTCCCCACTGCCCGATTCGGGCTGGGCACTGTGGAGAACAAAAAGCCCGAAGAGAATCAGAATCAAGGTGGTGATAATGAGGGGAAGGTCGATGTTTTTCATAAGACTTCAGGAGCAGGTGACAGTTGCAGGTGCAGTTGACTGCCACTGCTACCTGCCACTGATTTACTCATTTTGCATTGATAATTTTTCATTGTTTTGGAAATATGCCCTTAGGATTTTCCCGGCAATAGGGGCGGCAATTCCCCCCCCCATTCCTCCATTCTCAACGATGACCACACACGCAATTTGAGGTTCTTCATAGGGGGCGAAGGTGACAAAAAGGGCGTGATCCTCCCCATACGGGTTTTGTGCCGTCCCGGTTTTCCCTCCAACACGAATTCCCTTAACGCGGGCAAGGGAGCCCGTTCCCTTCGGGTCATTCACGACCCCAGCCATTGCCTTTTTGAGAAAGGTGAGGGTCTCCATGGATATTGGAAGGCGGGATTTTGTTCCGCCTAAGGCGGACCCCTTCTGGATCACCTCTCCCGATGGACTTCGGATCTCCTTCATGAGATGAGGTTGAACGAGGTTTCCCCCATTGGAGATGGCAGCGATAAACTGAACCGTTTTGAGGGGAGTGAGGAGAATCTCCCCCTGCCCAATGGCCAGATTAGCCACCATTCCCCAACTCCATTTTCCCTTTCCATACCGGCGATCATACCAGGAAGGGGTAGGAATCAACCCCTTCCCTTCACGCCGGAAATCAATTTCTGTCCTCTCTATAAGTCTATAGGAGATTCCCTTCTTGGTTAGGCGATCGATCCCCAATCTTAATCCCACCTGATAAAAGAAGACATCACAGGACTGGATGATACTCTGTTCTCTGGAGAGGGTCCCATGGGTTTTCCAGCACCGGAAGATCCGATTGCCAATTCTGTAAGACCCTGTACAGGGAACAAAGTTTGGGTTTTCTTTGAGAAGATCCAGATCCATTGCAGCGGCGACTGTCACCAGTTTAAAGACGGAGCCTGGCGGATAGCTGCTCAAGGTGGCACGATTCCAGAGGGGGGAGTCAGGGTTATTGGCAAGGTCCTCCCAGATCTCCTTTGTAAGGAGACCCCGGGAGAGAAGATTGGGATCAAATCCTGGCTTGCTCAATAGAGCGAGAACCTCTCCATTGCCCGGATTGAGGCAGACTACACAGCCCTTTTTATGATCCCCGAAGGCTTCTTCAACGGTATTCTGAAGGGAAAAGTCGAGGGTGAGGAGAATGTCGTTCCCCTTTCGAGGAGGAATGGGAGGTTTCTCAAGAAGGGTCTCCTTCTCACGTCCCAGGGCATCGACTTCTACAAATTCAACTCCGTCTTCTCCCTTTAAAAAGGACTCGTACTCATCTTCAAACCCCATCTTCCCAATGAGGTCATTCCGGCTATATCTCTTCTCCCTGGTCGAATACTCATCTTGGGTGATGGAACTCACATATCCCAAAAGATGGCAAGCGAGGGATCCATAGGGATAATAGCGCAAAGGCTCCACCTCCACCCTCACCCCTGGAAGATCCAGGTGATGCTCCTCAATGATGGCAACCTCTCGAACATCTACATCCTTTGCCACAAAGATTCTTCCCGATTCCGGCACCCCTTCCTCCACCTTCTTCAAGATCTTCTCAGGATCTTGGTTGAGGATGGAAGCCAATTTCAAAAGGGTCTTTTCTTTCTCCCGCAATTGATCGGGAAAGATGGCAACGGAGTAACCAGGGCGATTATCCGCCAAGATTACTCCATCCCGGCTGAGGATCCGACCGCGAGGGGCCTTTGTTGTAATGACCTTTATTCGATTTCTCTCGGAAAGTCGGGCGTAGCGGGTGTGGTGGAGAACCTGCAACTGGGCTGTTCGAAGGAAAAGGAGGAAGAAGAGGAGTGAGGTCAGAATCAAAAAGGGACGAGTCGGTTTTAAGATATTTTTATCCATCTTTCAAAGATTCGGGTGAAGAGAAAGAAAAGAGCGATTCCCACGACAGAGGTATAGAGACTCTGAAGGATTCCCATTTGGACAATGAGGGCAGGGCGAGCCAAAATGAGAAAGAGTAGGATGTTTCCCACGAGGGATGCAAAGAAGAGGGTGAGGAACTGAGACAGGATTCTCTCCCGATAGAGCCTTTCAGCGAGGGAGCCGATAAAAAATCCTATTAGGGTATAGATGAAGGCGTGGAGACCCAGGTATCGAGGTTCATAGAGGTCGAGAAAGAGCCCGGCGAAAAAGCCTATGATCATTCCTTCCCGCCGTCCAAAGAAGAGGGCAAAGTAGACCAGGAAGATGAAGAGGAGATCTGGCTTTGCCCCGCGGAACTCTCCAAAGGAAACGAGGGTGGACTGAAAAACGGCAAGGAGTAGAAAGATGAGAGATCCCGTGGCAAAGCGCATTTTTGGGTAATGGGTAATGGGTTAAACCTGTCCTGACGATTCTGAACCCTGGCCTGGCGCCCCGAGCCCGATTCTCCCTTTGCCCCACTCACCCGGAATCGGGTCAAATTCGACGCGTGCAACCGAAACATAGTTTATACCACGGGCGGGCCTGCCTACCGGTCAGGCAGGCAGGA
>JADFOU010000311.1 GCA_022562655.1 candidate division TA06 bacterium | reverse complement strand
ATGCAAACTTGCGATTATCGTATCAAATCTTCTAATTTCTTGATTAAATCTTTGATTACTAAAATCCATAGCATATGGGATTTTTTCAGCACATTCGTTATAAAACTTAAGTATGTTATAATCATCTTGGATTTCCATATTACTGCTCCTCAATAAATATTCGCCAATGCATGTGACCCAAATATAGACAAAACAATCTTTACTTTTCAGAAAGTTGAGGAAGATATTTTTTACATTATATACTTGAAATAAGTTTCTTCAAACATTATTTAGTTTTTCAACAGATTAAGAATAATTTATCCTTTGCCCAATTTAATAACTTTTTCATTATCAATTTGCTTAATTGCATTTCTTGTGTCGACCACCACCTTTGCATGCCTCCCGATCCATTGAGGGTCATAACTACTGTGATCTGTTGCAATAAGTACACAGTCGGAGTTTTTGAGAAGGGATTCTGTTAGATCTACAGAATTGTATGAGTGACCATTAACTTGGATACTTTTCACATATGGATCATTATATGTAATCTGGGAGACCTTCCCTTCAATCAGTTCCATGATCTTGATCGCAGGAGAGTTTCGAGTGTCAGAAACATCTCTTTTGAAAGCAGCCCCAAGAACCAAAACCTTTGCCTCGGAAGGAGGGACTTTCACATGACTTAAGGCTTCCATCACCTTTCCCACTACATAATAAGGCATGTCTTCATTGGTCTCTGCGGCTAATTCTATGAAGTTGGTGTGGAAGTCATACTCCCTCGCTTTCCAGGAGAGATAATAGGGATCTACCATTATGCAATGCCCTCCAATCCCGGGTCCGGGATAGAAGGGCATAAAACCATAGGGTTTTGTTGAAGCCGCTTCAATTACTTCCCAGATGTCCATATTTCCCATTCGCTCACAGAGACGTGCCAGTTCATTGACCAGAGCGATGTTGACGCAGCGGAAGATGTTCTCCAGGAGTTTCGTCATCTCGGCGATTCTGGGTGAGGAGACCGGGATAACGGTATCGCATATCACTTGATAGAGACATACTGCTAATTCCGTACATTGCTTGGTTACCCCTCCTACAACAACGGGTGTATTCTTCATGGTGAATTTTTTATTACCGGGATCAATTCGTTCCGGGGAGAAGGCCAAATAGAAATCCTTTCCAACCTTAAGGCCCTTTTGCTCAAGAATTGGGAGAACAACCTTCTCAGTTGTCTCCGGAAAAGTGGTGGATTTTAATAGGATGAGTAGGTCGGAGTGCAGCCGCTTTGCGATCTCCTCGGTTGCATTTAGAATGAAAGAAATGTCCGGCTCTTTGGTGGGGGTGAGGGGGGTAGGGACACAGATTTGAAGGACATCGCAATTTGTAACATCATCATAATTGGTTGTAGCGGTGATTTTTCCATTTTTTACAAGAGACTTTAAAACCTTGCTCTCCACATCCTCAATATGACTTCTCCCGGCATTTATTCCTCTCACCTTCTCTTCATCCAGATCAATCCCGATGACGGAAAATCCCCCTTTTGCAAACTCTACCGCAAGGGGGAGTCCCACATATCCCAGGCCAATGATGCCGATCTTTGCTTCCTTCGACTGTATCCGATCAAGCAATGACTTCTTAGCCATTTATGTGGATCTCTTTTTCCTTCTCAATAAGCGTCTTTTTAAAATCTCTAAATCTTGCCGAACCGCCTCCCCCATTCCCAACCAATCGGCAACTTCCTCTGGTCGTTCCTGCATTCGAGCCAGATACTCCATGAAAAAGGCAAGTCCCACCCCGGCGAAGAGGCTGAAGAAGAAGGCGATGATCACCATTCTGGATCTCTTTGGAAATGATTTCTTATGAGGGGGTTTGGCGGGATCTAAGATCTGGACGGTAGGGGTATCTCTTACCTCTATGATCTTTGCCTGTTCATACTGTTCTGTCAAAAGGGTGAAGATCGTCTCTTGGATCTTTGCCTCCCGCATAAGGCGGGCAAGTTGAAGTCCCACTTCAGGGAGTTTGGAAAAGGGGATGGAAAACCCTGCCCCATAACTGGCAGGTGACCCCTCTTCCGACCCTTCCTCCATCCTCTTAAGCTGCTTCTGAAGTTGAGTCATCTCTGATTTCAGCCGGACAACCTGGGGATTTTTTTCTGTGGCATATTCTCTCAAGACACCCAATTCAACATCTTTTAAGATGATCTGAGCTTTTAGATCAGCAGCAGCCCCAATCGCCTGGACCACTTCTTCTTTAAGAGAAACGGTCTTATGCTCTTCTTGAAAGGCCCTGAGATCCTCTTCCGCATTTTGGAGGTCTTTTTCGACCTCCTTAAGGCGATTCTCGACGAAGATCCGGTTCTTCTTTCCCTGGGTCATGGTGGCTTCACGATTGAAGCGATCCAGGTGCTCCACATAGGCATTGGCAATATTGGCAGACAATTCAGGAGTTTTTGCATCCGTGCTGATGGAGATAACACCCTCCGGAGCGACGTCAATTTGCGTAGCTCCTTCAAGGGTTAAGAGCGCATCTTCAATCTTATCCGTGTTATATGCAGACATCAAGTCGCAGGTCTCTATAACTCCCTCCATCACCACCCGGCTCTCTAAGATTCGGGCAAAAAGTTCAGAGGGGGTTGCCAATCCTGGAAGCCCCGCCATCCTCCCGATGTTCCCCAGGCCTCCTCCTCCCAGAAGGGCAGAGAGACCCCTGACGGAAGTCTGCTGTTCAACAGGGGGGAAGAGGGTGGCAGTTGCCGTATATCGTTTGGGAAGGATAAGACTAATGATGACCGCCAAAAAGGTGATGATCAGGGTGTTAAATACAATAATACGGCGCCACTTCACCATCACCCGAATATAGTCTCGAATATTGATCTCCTTATCTTCCATGAGAAAGACGGATACTGGTTATTAGGTTAAATGGTAA
>JADFOU010000310.1:1372-2900 GCA_022562655.1 candidate division TA06 bacterium | reverse complement strand
AAAGTCCGGGTCGATTCTTAGGTTTCCGGGTCCATCGGGCATGTCCACGTTGGTCACCTGTGAGTTGGGGTTGACGATGGTGAAGGTTCCGGAGACAAAGTCCCCCGGGGCTCCCTGCAGGGTCATCACATTGTCGGAGACATTGCCATGGTTGTCATCCACATCCATGTCCACGGCGGGAAGGACCTGGAGGACGAGATCTAAGTCATCAGAAACCTTGGGGAAACACTCATTAAAGGTCTCCGCAATGGCATGGACTTTCCCGAAATAAGTACAGGCATGCTGTCCAATGGGGATGGACTTCTTGATTTCTACGAAGATGGTCTCCCCCGCCGGGACAAAGGCGATCTCCTCGGGGATGAACTCGATGAGATCATCGTGGATCTTCTTCACATCACTCGGCTCACAGGGAACATTGGTGCATTGGAGGGCGTCGGCGAAGAAGTGGAGGTTGAAGAGATCCACTCCCGCAACAACCTGGATGAGATCAATCACGAGACCTTCCTGGACCCAGGGGTCAGGCGGCTCGTACAGGTTGAAGACTTCGTCCTGGAGGAAATTGACGCCTTGCGGAGACAGGGGAGAGATCCATCCCTGAGAATTTGTTCCGGGGACCTGGGAATTCCAAGTCGGATAGATGTTCCCCCCCCTTGAAGCAATTCCGATGTAATCCCCGTTATAATTCCCAGAGAACCCGGGGAGGGGACCTACTGTAAAGGCATTGTCACTCACCGCAAAGTTGTCAAAGGTATTCCCCCCATCCCCACTGAATCCCACAAAGACCTCCGCCATATCGCCTCCGATATCGTTTCTTCCATCATACCAGACCACACTGATACATCCCGTCAGAGGATCACAGGAGATCCAGGGGAACCACTGGTTCGCCCCATTTCCCACTGGGTCGTCATTCACCCGTATGGGAGAACTCCAAGATGCGCCTTGATCATCGGAGCGGATGAGATAGATATCGGGGTCTCCGGTATTGATTCCAGGGACTCCCGTATTCGTCCACACGATGTAGATCCTCCCTCTGAAAGGTCCGTTGCTGTTATCCACCGCCATGGAAGGGAAACTGTTCACTCGAATTCCATAAGGTCCGAAAGAGCCGGTTCGGATCCCGGCGATACTGTCTATCGCCACAGTGGCTGTCGGCCAGGTCACTCCTCCATCTGTTGAACTGTTAAAACCGATTCTATCCTCATCCAGATCACCAGATGTAAAGGCAGTATAGACAGCCCAAGTGGCATAGACTTCCCCATTGGGACTTGTCTGAAGGTTGACCCCATGGTGAAAAATGCCTCCACTCCCTCCACTGATCCTTTGACGATTCACCCAGGTTGCTCCCTGATCTGTGGAATGGATAAACTCAATGGTATCCGATGGTGAATTAGCTGGAAATTTTGTCCATGCAGAATAGAGGTTCCCCTGGAAAGAACTGCTCGTGCTATTGTCACTTACGAGATGATTCTTGTCGAGGAGGAAAGGAGCAGGGGCACCCGTTGCAAATTGAGTATACGTCCAGGAGGAA
>JADFOU010000310.1:0-1362 GCA_022562655.1 candidate division TA06 bacterium | reverse complement strand
AGCGGCTGGATCTCCTTTATTCCTTAACCCACTACCTGGATCGTCTTGTCCCGTCCAGGTGAGACCCCCATCCGTTGAGACATAGAATCCCGTTCCAAAGATTGTAGTGAAGGGAAAATTAGTAGCATTTGCAGAAGCGAGGAGAAGTTGGCTATTTAATGGACTGACTGCAATGGACATCTCGCTTTGGGTTGTGTTGGTCGTAGGACGCAGTCGAACATCCGGGGAGTCCTGATAGAACCCCAGAATTTTAATAAGGGATGATCCCTCTTTGATGCGAAGTTGCGGTTCTATATCCCTTGTAGAAGGGTCAATCTCCAAAGCACTCTGGTTCCAAACTGGCACTGGGTCAGGTTGACTGGGAGAGCGAGTCTCACCGAGAGCCCCGTTAAATATGATAAGTGAAGTAAAAAGAATTGGAAACCCACTGAGCATTTTCATTTTCTTTCCTCCTTGTCTCATTTGTGAAGCCTCACCTTCCTTATTTTCTTGCCTTTCATGACTCACTATCTTGAATACACTGTCGGCTGTACTTCTCCTCCGTACCATTTTAACCACCTCGCTTATAGGATTATTTTTTCTTTTCGCCTCGCTCTGCCCTCGTCAATCAGGCAAGGCACCGACGGTTGCATTACTCCGTGCCATTTTCCCTCCTTTAAAAAAGTTAAATGTTATATGCCTATCTCCTTCAAATCTTTGGCTACTTCGTCTACTGTTTTTCTCACCCCCTTTCTCTTTGAGATTTTATTATTTCTTTCACCTCTTTTCCAAAATAGATTCATTTTCATGAACTCTTGAAAGGAAGCTGGGACCTGAATCTGGCCCCTACTCTTCTGTATTACCGCATTGCCCTACCGCAAGAGAATCATCTTTCGGGTCTGGTCGAACTCACCAGCGGTCAGGCGGTAGAAGTAGATTCCGTTTGCCAGGTCTCGACCCAGATCATCCTTCCTGTTCCAGTCCACGGTGTAGGTCCCTGCTTCCTCCTCTCCATTCTTCAAGGTCAGGACGAGTCTTCCCGCGCAATCCACCCCACCAGGAGGAGCAAAAGCGCCAGTTGCCGCTACGATCGCCTCCATATCAGGGATGCAACCAGACCCTGAACATACGCCTAAAACCTTCGCTGGAGAGAGAAAATAGGGGACAGCCCCCTATTTTTAAAAAATTCTAAACACAGGCTGGGATGGGAGTGTGCCACCCCAAAAAAATACTCTTCAATAATTCGCTAACTTCTCACACATCTCCACAATCTCATGGGTCTGGACGAGAATTTCCTCTTCGAGAGGCGGAGAGAACGGAATGAAACAATCCTTGGCGGCAAGACGAATGACCGGGGCATCCAGATGGTCGAAGAGCTCCTGC
>JADFOU010000309.1 GCA_022562655.1 candidate division TA06 bacterium | reverse complement strand
TATAAAACTCGAAAATTGGCAATCACTAAGTCAGTCAATAGTTAGGTAGCATTGCCCGACTTTCCAACACGCACATAATTCCTGTGTTGTGTTTGAAATTTTACTCTTTGTCATTCTGAAATCTGTTTCTTTTAATTCAAACCTCTTTGTCAATTGCTTAACAAATGATGTTTTATCACGAACCGTATGTAAAAAACCAACCGTTATGTGGTTAATATGTTCTGTTGATATTATATTATCCTCAAATAATTCATAATATTCTTTTGTTTTATTTGTATCAGTATTTGTATAATTATCTATAGTATAATTTGAATCCTTACCTACATTTTCAAATACTTCAATTAATTTTAAATCACTATTACTTTCACTTTTTTCATCTTACCACCTCAAAGGCTTCTGCCAGGTTTCTTTCAAATCCCAGATATTCGCAGAGACGACAGGGTTCCCTTTCAAACCTTTCACCTCTAATTTTGGTTCCGATGTGACCAAACCCACAAGCCCGAAGGGAACATCCTTCAAAGTCTCTTCAAACTTCTTTTGATTTCCTTTGGGGACTTCAACAATGAAGCGGGAATTGGATTCGGAGAAGAGGATTGTATCATTTCGAGTAATCTTCTCACCCAAAGGAACTTTTCGCAAATCAATCTCCATCCCAAGACCCCCAGCAAAAGCCATCTCGGCACAGGCAACCCCTATCCCCCCTTCCGAAGGGTCATGGCAGGCCCGAACAAGCCTCTCCCCTGTGGCCTGGCTCAATGCCTCCATCACCTTTCTGCCTTTCTCTGGATTCACCCTGGGAACTTTGTTTCCAATAAACCCTTGAACCCCGTAGTAGTGTGACCCACCCAGTTCATCAAAGGTTTCACCTACAATATAGACAAGATCGCCTGCTTTTTTGGCATCCATAGAGACTGCCTTAGTCACATCCTCCATGATACCTAAAGCAGAGATGAGAAGAGTGGGAGGAATGGAGATGACCTCCTCCCCCAATCTGAACTCATTGTTCAGGCTGTCTTTCCCAGAGATAAAGGGGGTTCCATATGCCTTTGCCATGTCATAACACGCCTGAGCAGCCCGAACGAGTCCTCCCAATTGTTGGGGATTGTCAGGGTTTCCCCAACTGAAATTGTCCAAGAGGGCTACCTGATCCAAAGATCCCCCCACGGCAATGAGGTTACGCAAAGCCTCATCGATGGCTCCCGCAGCCATCCAGTAGGGATCAATCTTCCCATATATCGGATTGATCCCATTGGAGAGGATGATTCCTCGATTGGATCCGAGAAGAGGTCGTGTCACACAGGCATCACCAGGACCCTCCTCATTCTTTCCAACAAGGGGTTTCAAAACGCTCCCCCCCTGAACCTCGTGGTCATACTGGCGAATGACCCATTCTTTACTACAGACATTGGGAGCTGAGAGGATTTTTAAGAGATCCGGTGTCAATTCTTTTGGCTCGGTAAAGTCGGGTTCTTTAAACTTTGGGGACTCCCAGACTGCCTTCTTCTTCCCTCTGGGGAGACCCTTGTGGAGGAAATCCATATCGAGGTCGGCTACAATGTTTCCTTCATATTGCAACCGAAGCTTCCGATCCTCGGTGAATTCACCAATGACCGTTGCCTCTACCTCCTCTTCTTCAAAGATTTCCAAAATTGCATTCAGGTTTTCCTTTGGAATCGAGAGGACCATTCGTTCCTGCGCCTCGGAGATCCAGATCTCCGTATAGGAGAGCCCTTGATACTTTAAGGGAACTTTCTCCAGGTCCACAACCGCTCCCACGTCTTTTCCCATCTCCCCCACAGCTGAGGAGAGACCCCCAGCTCCGCAGTCTGTGATTGCCTTATAGAGTCCCTGATCCCTTGCCTTCAGGAGACCATCTACCATCCGCTTCTCCATGATGGGGTTGCCAATCTGGACTGCCCCGCTGGAGATTGTCTCCGAAACTTCTGTGAGTTCCTTTGATGAGAAGGTGGCACCATGGATTCCATCTCTTCCTGTCCTTCCGCCTATTAAGAGGATAAGGTCGCCGGATCGCACCTCCTTTTGGCTTCGATCTCTTGGAATCAGACCCACATTCCCACAATAAACAACAGGATTACCCAAATAACCCTTATCGAAGAAGACAGAACCATTCACAGTGGGAATCCCCATCCGGTTTCCGTAATCCCTCACCCCGGCTACCACCCCTTTCATCACCCGTTTTGGATGAAGGACCCCTTTGGGAAGTTTTTCATGGGGATACTCCAGAGGACCGAAACAGAAGACATCCGTACTGAGGATAGGCTTTGCCCCCAATCCCGTTCCGAGGGGATCCCGAATCACACCCCCGATCCCTGTCCCGGATCCGCCATAGGGTTCCAAAGCCGAGGGATGGTTGTGGGTCTCCACCTTGAAGACGATGCTCCAGTCGTCGTCGAACTTCACCACGCCGGCGTTGTCCACGAACACCGAGAGGCACCAGTCCCGCTCCCCCTGGGCTCTGCGCACCCGTTCCGTGGTGCCGCGAATGTAGGTGTCGAACAGGGAGCGGATGGTCTCGGGCTCGCCGCCCGCATCGCGGTAGACGATCTCCGCGTTGAAGATCTTGTGCTTGCAGTGCTCCGACCAGGTCTGGCCCAGCACCTCCAGTTCCACGTCGGTGGGGTCGGGGCCCAGCCCGGCCCGCTCCCGCGCCAGGCACACGTCCGGCTGGGCGAAGTAGCCGCGGATGGCCTCCATCTCGGCGGGCTCCAGGGCCAGCAGGCGCTCCCGGGAGAGCGCCTCCAGCGCCGCCGGTTCGCCCAGCGGAAGGATCTTCACCCGCACCGCGGCGGTGAGGGCGTGAGGTGTCCGACTTTCTGATGGAAGGCGACAGCAGCCGCACCAAGCGCCGGCTAGGAGTATCCTCCGCGAGTGACGGTGACGATAGA
>JADFOU010000308.1 GCA_022562655.1 candidate division TA06 bacterium | reverse complement strand
TCTTTTTTCTCGATCCCAGTTCTTTTTCCACACGAGCCAATTTTCTCTTCAATTCTTGCAGTTCTCTCTTCTCTTTTACGGTCACCTACTTCCTCCTTTGTTTGCATTCTGCAGTAATTCAACATTCAATTCTCGTTCCCTTGCCACGGTTCATCTCTTTTCCCCACATTATAAGTTCTTCTGCAATCTTGTCAAGCCCTTTTCACTCAATATTTTTTCAGGTCTTTATTAACCTTCCGGGTAGTGTCCTAATTTGGTAGTGTCTTATATTGAATTTTTTGAGTTTTTCTTCTTTCCGCTAAAATGGGGCAAAATAACTCGTTTTCTCCTTTCTCTCCTTAAAAGATATTCTTCCGTAAATATATAATTATTCAAGGGGATAGAGTGGGAACGGAGAGGATAATTCAGAGACTTCTGGGTAGACAGAAGCAGTTGCAGTCAACTGCCCCTGCTACTGCTACTGGTTTTTCCTCTGCCACTACCTTTTGGTTCTGAAAGCTCTAAACCTTACCCTCTCGAATTCCTTTATCTTCCCACTCCCGAGATTCACATCCACCCCTTCCATTCGGAGCATGGTGATTTTTTTCGGTGTCCCTTTGCCATATCCTCCCACCTGGCCATCCCCCTTCACCACTCGATGACAGGGAACCGTTCTCGTATCCCGATTTTCTGCCATTGCCCTCCCAACTGCCCGAGCGCCTCCGGAAATTCCAAGGGCACTTGCGATGTCGCCATAGGTAGCAATCCGGCCCTTGGGGATCTGGCTCACAGCTTTATAGGATTCTTGATGGAAGACAGCTGATTTCTCATTCCCTTTCCCTACTTTTCCAGACAATTTCCTCATGATTATTCCCCCATGACTTTAATGATGACACGCTTTTTCCTCTGCCCATCAAACTCGGCTTAAAAGACCTGCTGCCAGGGACCCAGATCTAATTTCCCCTTCCTAATGGGCAGGATCACTTGATGACCGATGAGGAGGTTTTTCAAATGGGCATCTCCATTGGTCTCTCCGGTCCGATGGTGAAGATAGTCCGGCCCTTCTGGTGCCAGTTGTTCTAACCAGGTCTCAATGTCCTGGAGAAAACCCTCTTCAGCATCATTCACATAAACTCCTGCAGTGATGTGCATGGCAGAAACCAATACCATTCCCTCCTGGACTTTGCTCTTCTCCACCACTCGCTCCACCTCTCTGGTTATATTGATAAACTCTCTGTGCTTTTCTGTATTGAACCAGAGATATTTCGTTTCAAACTTCATCGCAATCTCCTCTTCAAGTCTGACTATGGACTCTGGACATTAGACTTTGGAATAAAATCAATAGTCGAAAGTCTACTGTCTAACGTCTATCGTCTGCTTCTTGTTTTAAAAAAGGAGCCCACTCTTTGAAAGAGTGAGCTCCCTGACTAAGATAAACAGATACTCCGCCCCACTAGGCAAGATGACTAACGTCTCTTGTGAACACTACAAAGCTTTCCACCGGAAAGGGCGGTGCGCTTACACTGCTTCCCCATCTTTGTCTTGGCTGAACATCTTTTTGGTTTTGACAATGATTTTTTCGCAGCCGTTTTACGTCTCCTCTTCGCCATAAAACTTCACCTCCTTTCACACAAATTCACATTCAATGAAAACGTATCATAAGTTACTCTTGATGTCAACAACTTTTTTAAAAAAAAATGCGTATTGATTCATGATCATGGAATATGATCATCCGTTCTGTGCACATCGGTATTCCATCACATCCCGTTTATGATAAAGTACCATACGGTTCATATAATTTCAAAAAGTCTTGCAAAGAAAAGGAAAATGGTATAAACTATAAATGGGAGTGCAGCAAATCATTCCTATCCTGTCATGATAGGGTTACACTCCAACGCATGCGGCGTGTCGTACTTTGTATCTCCTTCGCAGTCAGCACGAATTTGCATTCTCGTCACTTCCCTTGATAAGAAAGACAACAAAATTTCTACCATTCAAAAAAGGTGGTCAAGATGGGAAATCAAGATCTTTATGAAACTGCGAAAGAACCTTGGCGGATTTTCCGGATTATGGCAGAGTTTGTGGAAGGATTTGAAGAACTCTCTCAGATTGGACCTGCAGTCACCCTATTAGGGTCTTCACGAGCAGAACCAGAGGATCCAGAATACCAAAAGACGGAGAGAATTGCGCAACTTCTTGTTGAAGAGGGGTATGGGGTGATCACGGGAGCTGGATCGGGAATTATGGAAGCCGCCAATAAAGGGGCGAAGAAAGCCAAAGGAGAGTCCATTGGATTAAATATTCAACTCCCTCTACAGCAGAAGCCCAATAAATATCTCACTCGCCTGATTGAGTTCCGATTTTTCTTCACCCGACGTGTGATGTTTCTGAAGTATGCCAAAGCCCTCGTCATTCTACCAGGGGGGTACGGAACACTGGATGAATTTTTTGAGGCTGTAACCCTTTTCCAGACTCAAAAGGTTCACAAACTTCCCATCCTTCTCGTGGGAAAGGAGTATTGGGGAAGTCTTGTGGAGTGGATGAGGAGACACCTCTTGGAGATGGGAAGGATCTCCAAAGAGGATTTGCAACTCTTCACCATTGTGGAAGAGCCGGGGGAAGTCCTTGAGGAGATCAAAAAATTCTATAGTAGTCTGGAAAGGAAAAGAGCCTAAGGGAGGGAAGATGAAATCCGATAAGGACATCAGGCATTATTGATAAATTTTTCTTGACATCCCAAAATTGAAATGGTAAAATGGATAAATTTAAACTAAGCTTTTAGTACAATGGTTATTCTATGTCCCAAGTGTGAGACGAAATATCAGGTCGAAGAGGGAGAGATCACTTCCGGTGGAGCGGGCGTTTCCTGTCCGAAGTGCAAAAATGTATTCACGATCTATAAGGAAGTCTCACCCATTGAATTAGTA
>JADFOU010000019.1 GCA_022562655.1 candidate division TA06 bacterium | reverse complement strand
CAAATGAGAAAATAAAGACTTCCTCTTTCTCACTTTATTGATAAAGCGAGAATGCCAAAAGTATCTTAATTTTAAGAGGTCTCACTTGATTATTGACTTTTGAGAAAATTGGTAGGATCACCATTCCTGACATCTCATGCGAAAATACGACGGGTCATGTCAAAAAAACGACAACTCATGCGGAAATACGACATCTTATTTTCCCCTCTCGTAAAAATAGGTGATCGTTTTTCAATTTTCGATAGTAAGGAATATAGGGACGGGGTCAATTCTCAAATTTAAACAAAATGTTTCTGGAAGTTTTCTTTTCTCATTTGAAAATTTGATACGGCTTCATGGGTCAAGGACTGTCTCGTCAATTTACTCATCGTACAGAACCGTCCATTGATATCGTTATTTGATTTGTCAAGAACCGACTTCTTAACTTACATTAAAAGAAGAGTTTATCTGCACGTTTAAGCCAGAGTTCAGCTCTACGTTTTGCTAATTCATTGGCAAGACCCTGTTCGGGCAAAAGGTCAGGCGGTGCTGAAAGAATCTCCTGTAAGGTGTCCTCGAACAATTTTCTATCCTGGACAGGTACGGCATAGTATCTCGCCAAAAGAAACTTAGCCATCAGGTATTTACCATTGGTAATTTCAATCGACCGTTGCAAATGTTGTCTTGCCTTCTCTGGGTTGCCTCCCAGTATTTCTGGACGACTTCCATAATAAACGCCGTAAAAGAGATGCACACTTCCGAAGAAATAGTTTTCATCCAGTTCCAAAACCCTTTGCATCATCAGTTCAACTTTTGGCAACTCGGCAAGTCGCGCAGGATCCCTTTGTTGTAGATTGATGATATTTCCCCAGGCAAACGCAGTCCAGAACAACGCAGGAACGTCTTTCTTTTTAAAAAACTTTAGCTCTGACGAAAGTTGCTTCAAGTCTTGTTCAAGAATCTCTGGAAAATCCTTCCGAGATTGAGTGATCAATTTAAATCCATACTTTCTTGCCCGCCCATAGAAGTCAATGGCTCGCGTGACCAACCTCTCTTTTTCTTTAAAATCATCTCGTCCATCAGCAATATCTATCTTCTCTTCGATAAAACCGTATGTATAACGGGAGAAACTACTTGAAGTTACGAGCAACAGGTCAGGGTTGTTTGGCGTTACTTCAAGAAGACCCTCAAAAAATTTCAAATTTCCTGCGATTGCTTGTTCGGCAAGTTCTAAGTCGGTCTCTCTGTCATAGGCAGGCATTGCCTTTACTATAATTGCTGTTGTTTGATCGGCAGCCATTTGGGTCGTGCTGCAACCCCCTAACAACAGTCCTAACAAGCAAATCAATATAAGAAAATTTGATTTCATTGTTGTAATTTTATAGTGTCTGCCGCCGTTTTCACGATGAGATTGTACGGGTCTTCTTGCGCGGTAGTTCATAGGTCACGTCAGGCTGCAATCCCCTGGTACGGTGGGGGAGTTGGCCAGGTCGTTGGGGGGTATTTAAACCCGGTTCCGGTATTGAAAATGACAATCCTTTCGTCTCCGGATATGATTTCATTATCGAGAATCTTCCTTAACCCTGCAAGGGCGGCGCCCCCCTCGGGGGAAGCGAAGATCCCAAGGTCTCGAGCCAGCTGCCCTTGGCCTTCCACCCACTCCGCTTCTGTGACCATCACCGCGGCACCACCGGATTCTCGGATAGCCCGAAGAATGAGAAAGTCTCCAATGGGACCGGGGACTCGGAGCCCCAGGGCGGCCGTTTGCGGGTTGTCTATCGGCTTCGCGGTTTCTTCACCCCGTTCAAAGGCATGGACGATGGGTGCGCAGCCGGCTGTTTGAACACTGACCATTCGAGGAAAATCGTCATTTTCAAGCCATCCCATCTCTCGCATTTCTTGAAATGCTTTCCACATTCCGATCAAGCCAGTGCCTCCTCCAGTCGGATAGAGGATGACATCAGGAAGCTCTCCGCCAAAGTCTTCGTACAGTTCAAAACCCATCGTCTTCTTGCCTTCGAGACGGTACGGTTCTTTCAAAGTTGAAAGGTCAAACCATTCCTCCGGAGAACATTCGGCTTCCATACGGTGGGCGCAGGTTGCGATCGTCCCTTCGACCATCATGACCTCCGCGCCGAATGCCCGGCATTCGGAAAAGAAGCCTTCTCCGGAATCAGCCGGCATGTAGACTCGAAGCTCACAATCCGTTTGGGCAACATAGGCCGCCGCCGCTCCCGCGGCATTCCCCGCCGAGGGAACGCAAAACCGCCGGGCGCCCAGTTCAATGGCTCGTGAGATAGCCACGCTCATTCCCCGAGCCTTGAAAGACCCAGTAGGATTTTGAGATTCATCTTTGAACCAGAGGTGTTTCACCCCAAACTGTGATCCCAGCCGTTCCGCTTTTAATAGGGGGGTTCCTCCTTCCCCTAAGGTAATTGCCCGGGAAGGGTTCGCTACCGGTAGGATATCACTATACCGCCACAATGAATGCGGGGAGTGAGGATTATTCGAGGATGAGCCCAGACGCTCGCGGATCTTTTTCCCAAGAGTGGGGTTCAGTTCGAACCTGGCTAAGAGCGGTCGACGGCAGTCGGTACAGGTTTGCTGCAACACCTCCGCCGGGTGAGACCGGCCACACCAACCACAGTGCAATTTGTATGGTAGGGGAAATTTCATTATTATAGTGGCAGTTGGCAGTGGCAGTACCAGCAACAGTAGTCACCTACGCTTCATAGCTTCGGTCGCCGACGTGCCAAAGCCACTTTGGCGACGGGGCGCGACGGAGCGCAGTAGCAGTAGCAGTCTTCATTGGCAGTTGAAAGAAAGAAATATGTATAAACCCCCATGTGAAAATCTGTTCCGCCTAAGGCGGCTCGAGGTTTGAATTTCAGTTTTTCTTTCTCGGATAACCCAACATTCCAGCTTTCAACAAAAGGGGGTCTGCTTTTCTCAATCGAATTTTTGGAGAATTCGGGATAACCTTTTCATATGCACGGGTTTTCTCTCTTTTTACCATAAATTCAGAAATAAATCGAATATCTTCAGAGAAAAGCCATCGCATTCCAAATCGTTTAAGATTTAAGGGTTCATTCGAATACCTTTCGAGCGTCTTCTCCCCTTGCTCATTGAAATAATCATCAAAGTAAGAAATCACGAGCTCTCGAATATTCTTGTATACAGGATCTCTAAATTTCAAACCCGTAAATTTCGACTTTGCCATCGCTCCCCATAGTCCATTTATTTTGCAGACTGCAAGCACATGATCGTCATCCTTTTGGGGATCCGCAACAAGGTCCACAATCAAAGGATCGTGACCATTCACGTAAAGAGCTGCACCTGCAAATATTGCTCCTTCAAAGCAGTCTGCAGTTTGATTCTTTATGACTTTTACCGGGGAATAACAGGTGTTGCCAATTGTATTGTAAGGGAGATCGTCAAGAAAATCCTGGATTTTCCATGGAGTATTCAATTTTTTTAAGATCTTATATTCTTCGGGGTAGTCTCTCTGAAGTGATTTTTGTTTTTTCATAAGCGAGGTTGCAAAAAGAAGGATGTCGGCAATAGCGGACAGTGCACAGCAGCCAGACTAACTGCTGATCCACCTAAGGCGGAAATGCTATCCTCTCATTAGTCAATTACTCTTTGTCATAGATGATTAAAGAGGTCATCTCATAGCCTTTCAATTTTTCCCTCCCCTTCAAAAATTCCAGTTCGATAAGAAAGGTGAGGCCAACAATCTTCCCACCTACTTTCTCCACAAGTTGACAGGTTGCCAGGGCTGTGCCACCCGTCGCCAGGAGATCGTCCACAATGAGAACCCTCTCCCCCGATTCAATGCCATCCTTGTGGATCTCCAAGGTATCAGTACCATACTCCAAATCGTATTCAATGACTTCTTTCTCAGCCGGAAGTTTTTTCGGTTTTCGTACCGGCACAATCCCCGTTCCCAAGAGGTAGGCAATGGGGGCGCCGAAGAGAAACCCTCGAGCCTCAATTGAAACGACTTTGTCAATTTTAGTATTCTGGAATTTGTCGGCCATCCTATGGCAGGCTTCTCTAAAGGCTTCTTGCTCCTTGATAAGAGTTGAAATATCTTTAAAGACAATCCCTGGTTTGGGAAAATCGGGGACATCTCGAATGTAACTTTTTAGATCCTTCATTTAAGAATTAATCGTTAAATGGTGAGTGGTTAAATCGTTAAATGGGAAGAGAAAGATCTTACTTCAATTTCTCGAAGAGAATTTCCACCGCGTCCTTTCCTCCTTCGGCTCTGATGATAGGTGCATCTATATCCCAAGTCGATACTCCTACAATGGGAAGACCTAAATTTAATGCGAAAGCAATTTCAGAAAGAGTCCCGTATTGTCCAGCAATTGCGATGATTCCTTCGGAGGACTGGATGATAATCACATTCCGCCCTTCCCCATACCCAGTGGCGATGGGAAGATCCACATAGGGATTGGCTCGGCTCCTCTCCTTCATTGGAAGGATGCCAATGGTCATTCCTCCCTCTTCTTTCGCTCCTTTACAGGCGGCTTCCATAACGCCTCCGAGACCTCCACAAATGAGAATGGCACTTCTCTTAGCAATCTCTCGCCCCACCTCCTCCGCAATGTGACGAATCTCATTCGAGCACTCCGATGCTCCGACGACTCCAATGACTTTCTTCTTCATGGAGAATAGTTAAATGGTTAAATAGTTATAATTAACCGAATCCGCCTTAGGCGGACGTTGCTTAACAGCCATCCCCCAGTAGGAGAATTACCAGTTACCATTTAACCAGAGTTGGGTCGGGGCGAGCGGATTTGAACCGCTGACCTCCACGTCCCGAACGTGGCGCGCTAACCGGACTGCGCTACGCCCCGATTCACTTAATGATACTTGATGCTGGATACTGGATTCTGGATTCGACATTCGACATTCGATATTCGATCTTCATTATTCTTTACTCTCTCGTTACCCACGCCCCTCGTCCAACCAAAGGAACAAATACACAACCGCAGAGGGTCTCTCGTTTCATCTTTTTATCCTTTTTCCGAATTAGAACAAGATCCTGAGACTTAGAACCTCCAATGGGAATGACCATCCTCCCTCCTTCCTTCATTTGCTCAAAGAGGGTCTTAGGAACTTCTGGTGCACCGGCAGTGACCAGTATCCCATCAAAGGGAGAGAACTCCCTCCAACCCAAACACCCATCCCCCACTCGGAGGACAACATTCGTATAGCCCAATTGATGGAGGTTCTCTCGAGCCTTCTTTGACAAGCTTTCAAATCTCTCAATGGTGAAGACCTGTTCCGCCAGTTCGGCAAGGATGGCGGTCTGATATCCAGAGCCAGTTCCAATCTCAAGAACCTTCTCTTTTCCTTGGAGGGCTAATGCCTGGGTCATGGTGCCTACCATAAAAGGTTGGGAGATAGTCTGTTCTTCTCCAATGGGGAGGGGGTGGTCCTCATAGGCTCTCTCCCATAGGGCTTTTTCTACAAAGAGATGGCGAGGAACCCGCTTCATCACCTTCGTCACCCGTGGCTCCTTCACACCCCTGGAGATGAGTTGTTCCTCCACCATCATTTCTTTCACCCTATCAAAATTCATAATTTACTGCAAATTCCGAACTCCCAATCCTAAACAAATTCAAATTTCTAAACATTTGGATGTTGAACTTCGAATTTAGGATTTGTTTAGAGTTTCGTGCTTTGGATTTAGGGTTTGGTCTTTAAAAATTTTCGTCCATTCTTCCATCTGCGGGTGATGGGTCATATCCAACGTGAGGGGGGTGATGGAAACACAGCCGTCTCGAATCGCAGCAATGTCCGTTCCATTTCCAAGGGACTCCCGATCCGGGTGGGTCCAGATCGGTTTATTTCCCCCAATCCAGTAATAAGATTTTCCCCTCGGATCGGTTCTCTCAGTAATTACATCCGGATAGACCCTCTTCCCGAGGCGAGTCACCCGAACCCCTCGAATCTCCTCTCCTTTCAAATTGGGGATATTCACATTCAAGAGGGTATCCGGAGGAGGAGTGATCTTGAGGATTCTCTCCACTATTTGTCGAGTAAAGAAGGCAGAAAATCCGAAGTCATAGGGGCGTTCGACATCAGAAGTCTCTACCAAAGAAATGGCTATGGAAGGAATCTCCGCCATCGCCCCTTCAAAGGCTCCAGCAACCGTTCCAGAATAGAAGACATCCCCTCCCAAATTTGGACCTTGATTGATGCCGGAGAGAATCAAGCGGGGTCTTTCTTTCAGAAATTTGTGGAGTGCCAAGAGAACGCAATCCGTTGGGGTCCCTTCTACAGCAAAGGTATCTTCCTCTATCTCCAGTACCCTAAGAGGATGGTCTAAAGTGACGGAATGGCTGACCGCACTCCTCTCCCCACTCGGAGCAAAGACAACGATTCGATCTAAATCCGATACCGCTTCGGTCAAGGCGAGGAGGCCTGAAGCCTTTACCCCATCATCATTGGTGAGAAGGATCATCCGATTTAAATGTGGAAATTGGTTGTTTGAAATTAGAAATTCGTAATAGAAATTGGAAAAGGGACATTTGACAGGCTCATTTCTAATCTCTACTTTCCATTACCAATATCCGATTTCCAATCCCCAATTTCTAATTTGTAGTTATCTCCAAAGGCTCATCAAGAAGAGATGAATGGCTCTCAGGGAATCCAAATAAGGGTTGATATGGCTCTTCTCTTTTCCGTAGATCGTTTTAATGGGTACAAACCCGAAGGTATACCCTCTTCGGGCAGCCTCAATCAAAATCTCAGACTCTGTCTGATAGTTAGAGGTCTTTAAAACCACATTCTCCAAAACCTCCCGTCGGATAAGCCGGTAGCCCGTTTGGCTGTCTCGGATCTTTTGTTTGGAGAGAAGAGAGATGGCCAAAGAGGTAGTAAAATTTGTCCCGTAACGGAGGATGGGCATGGTTTTCAGACTCACATCTCGAGTCCCCAAAATGAGATCCTTCTCCTTTATCTTTTCAAGGAAGAGGGGAATCGCCCCCGGATCATGCTGACCATCCCCATCCATGGTGAGGACAGCATCATATCCCTTTTCAAGGATATAAGTGAACCCCCTTCTTTGAGCTCTTCCCTTCCCTTGATTTTTCTCCTGCTGGAGAACGATCGAACCCGCTTTTCTCGCCACCTCGGAGGTTCCGTCCCCTGAACCATCATCTACGACGATAGTCTCCATCCCATAGGGGGCGAGGGAATCCAGCAGAAAAGAAAGATCTCCCGCCACATTATAGGCGGGAATGAGAACTGCGACTCGCATTTTGGAAATGGGTAATTGGTTAAATGGTTAAACAGTGTTCCATATCCAATTACCATTCACCCATTACCATCAAACCGAAGTTTCGAAGACCGGTTCAAAGAGATACCACTGGTCCGGGTAACGCCTGATATACTTCTCTAAGAGCGTGGCCCATTTCAGCAGATTCTCTTTCAATCCTTTCTGATACCAATCTTCCCCCTGCCTTGGGGGTTGGCTGTCCCGTCTCTGAGGGGGTTGACTCGGGAGTCTCGCAGATCTTCGATGTTTCTCAAAGAAGATGGGGGATTCAACGATGAACCTGTATTTCCCATCTCCACTTCGGATATTGAAAATTGGGATGATGGGAGCTCCCGTACGAGCGGAGAGTTGGAATGCACCTATGGGAAACTGGACAGGTCTTCCGAAAAAGGGGATGCAAATTCCTCGCCTTGTAAAATTTCGATCTCCTAAAACTGCAACACATTCGTTTCTCCGCAGGGCTCTCAGGGTCTCTCTCTTCGCATCCCCCACTTGAACAACCTTTAAACCTTTGGATGAACGGCGGCGGGTAAAAAAATCGGTTACCCTTCTGCTCCGATGAGGCCAGGCAATGACCGTCATCGGAAAACCCTTGAGTGAGAAGACGATGCCCCCCAGTTCCCAGTTTCCGAGATGGGCCGTCATGATGATCGCCCCCTTTCCCCTCCTCAGGACCTCTTCAATTCTCTCCAACCCTTCAAAGACAAATTCTTCTCGAACCTTCTTCAGATCGACTGATGGGATTTTTATAAATTCATAGATGAACTTCGCAAAGTTTCGGTAAGTCTTGAAGGTAAGCCATGTCAGTTCAGATTTTGATCGATGTCGAAAGATCGTTGAGTAGTTCCTCATTAAGATTAATCGGTTTTTTCTAAAAAATGTAAAAAAGGCCCCCCCAGCGAGGCCTTCTGCGAAGAAGATGACAACTCTTCGGGGAAGGATTCTGGCAAGAAAAGCCGCACTTCTATAGAAAAGCCAGGAATCCAGAAGCCTTCCGTAAGGGGTAAAGGGTAATCGGCGAATTTTAACCATTTGGAAAATTGGTCGGGGCGACCGGATTCGAACCGGTGACCCCTAGCCCCCCATGCTAGTGCGCTAACCTGACTGCGCCACGCCCCGACTCATTTATATTGTTCTTTTTATTCGAATTCACGGAATCTTCTGACAGAATGTTGGATTCGAACCGGTGACCCTGGCGCCTTAAGCGCCATGCTCTAATCTGACTGCGCCACGCCCCGATTTTTAGGAAATTCCAATTTTACAATCCGCTCAAGGCGGATCAAATAATCGAAATTCTCACCACAAGCCTGTCCTGCCTGCCTGACCGGTAGGCAGGCCCGCCCGTGGGTGGGGCAAAGGGAGAATCGGGCTCGGGGCGTCAGGCCAGGGATTTCACTGATTTTCACCCGATTCGGGTGGTTACATTGTTTCCGTTGACTTTATCCCACTTCCGATTTTAGATTTCGTTCCATCAACTCTGCCAATCCCTCTTTCGGGTCTTTTCCCTCAAATAAAACCTCGTAGACCTTCAGGGTAATGGGCATTTCTACATGATACCGCTCTGCCAGATCCTTCGTTACTTTCGTTGTCTTAACACCCTCTGCGACCATCACCATCTCTGAAAGAATCTTTTCTAGAGACTTGCCTCTTCCGATCTCCATTCCCAAATAACGGTTCCGGGAGTGAGGGCTCGTAGCAGTGGTGATGAGATCTCCCATCCCCGACAGTCCGGAAAAGGTCAGTGCCTGAGCTCCCATTTGAACTCCTAGTCTGGTGATCTCCGCCATCCCGCGGGTAAGGAGGGCACCCTTTGCATTGGCTCCGAGATCGAGACCGTCTCCAATCCCGGCTGCGATGGTGATCACATTTTTCAAAGCCCCTCCCAATTCAACTCCTGTAACATCGGAACTGGTGTAGACACGAAAACTGTCAGAGGTGATGAGGGTTTGAACTTCCTCAGCCACATCTATCTCTTGAGCGGAGGCTACAGCGGTAGTGGTCATCCCCTTCACCACCTCATTGGCAATGGTTGGACCGGACAAAACGGCAACCCTCCACCCTTCCGGCAGTTCCTCACCCAAAACCTGAGACATTCTTAAATGGGTTCTCTCCTCAAGTCCTTTAGAAAAACTGACCACGAGGGGATCTGTCAGCGGATTCATCGAATTTAAACCGCTGACCCTTCTCGCCACTTCCCTCATTCCGTGAGTGGGAAGGGCGAAGATGAGAACCCCTGCTTCCCGGGTAACTTCTCCTAAATCCGAAGAGATGTGAATTTCACGAGGTATGGGAACCTCTGGAAGGTATTGTCGATTTTCGCGACACACGAGAAGTTCTTTTGCCCTCTCCGGAGAAGGCTCCCAGAGGCTTGTGGAGTAACCCCGAGATTCCAAGAGGAGGGAAAGGGTTGTCCCCCAATTCCCCGCCCCTAAGATCGCAACCCTCTTTTTCTTCATGAATTCAATAGTGTTTCACCAAAAAGACACAAAGAGCGCAGGGAAAAATATCGGATTTGAAACCACCCCCCTTAGGCGGGGTGAAAATCAGCGAAATCCCGTGGTTCTTCATTTTGCATTTTGCATTTTAAATTGAAATTTCAGCTCCTCACCTCGGAAAAGCCTCTTAAGATTAGAGAGATGTCGAAGAAAAACGGTCATCATGACCAGGAGGCTCAGGGTAAAGGTTTGAAGAGAGTATTCTCCAATGTGGAAGTTCCTTTCTGCCAGAAGGAGGAGGGGAACCGACAGGGAAGCGATGAGGGATGCGAGAGAGACGTAACGAAAGAGGAAAAGGATTAGGAGCCAAATTCCGAATGCAAGGAAGACAGCAAGTGGAGCAATTGCCAAAAAGGCACCGGATCCTGTTGCAACCCCTTTTCCACCTTTAAAACCCAAAATGGGTGTGAAGATATGGCCCAACACCGCTCCCAAACCCACCAGAATGGAGAGATTGAGCCCCCAGAAAGAACCTGCCAGAAGAGTGGGAAGAAAACCCTTTGTAAGATCCAGGATGAGAACCAGAACCCCACCCTTCCACCCCATCACCCGAAAGACATTACTGGTACCGACATTCCCACTCCCCAATCTACGGATGTCCATCCCCCGAGAGAGTTTTGGAATCCAATAACCAAAGGGAAGTGAGCCGATTCCAAAACTGAGGAGGAAGGCAAGACTTGTCCTTAATAAAGTCTCCATGAACAAGCAATTGGTGATTCGTTAAATGGATAAATCTCAAATGGGAATCAGTTTGATTTAACCAATACCCATTTAACCAGTCACATCTTCACTGGTTTGATCTCAATTGGAATTCCTTTAAACCCAAATCGCTCCCTCAGTTTTCTTTTTAGATATTGGAGATAGGTTGGGGGAATCAAATCCGGTTGATTCGTATATAGGAGAAATTTCGGAGGACGAACTCCCTTCTGTCTCCATTGCTTGATCCTCAATCCCTTTCCAGAGAGGGGAGGCGGGTGCTTCCGGCGCGCCTCCACCAGAACCTCTGCCAGTTCCGTCGGACCTACCTCCTTCCCCGCCTCTTCATAGATCTCTATCGTGGTGAGAAGAGAGTTTTCAATCCCTTCACCTGTCACGGCTGAGGTGAAGTGAATGGGTGGAGAAGCCAAGAAATCCAGTTCACGCTGGAAAAAGAACCAAATCCCTTCCCGATCCTCCTCCTCTATCTGATCTGCCTTATTGATGGCAAGGACAGCTCCCTTTCCCCTATCCTGAATCAGAGAGGCAATCCGCTTATCCTGTCTTGTCAAGGTCTCTGTTCCATCTAACACGAATAGGGCAACATCGCATCTTTCGAGACTTCCCAGAGTCCGCAAGGTAGAGAGACCTTCCAGAGTTCCCTTCATCTTTGTTTTCCGCTTTAATCCAGCAGTATCCACAAGAACCACTTCTTTCCCATTCAAACGAAAATGCGTGTCAATAGAATCCCGGGTGGTCCCTGGAACTGGATCCACAATGAGACGGTCCTCCCCCAAGATCTTATTCACGATGGAGGATTTTCCCACATTGGGACGTCCGACGATGGCAATCCGGGGAAGTACGGAGTGCGGAGTGCGGAATTCGGAATTTCGCCTTCCGACTCCTTCCTTCCGAAAAAGGGAGACCAACTCATCCAAAAGATCTCCCACCCCTCTTCCCTGAAGGGCGGAAATGGGATGGGGAGTCCCCAGACCGAGAGTAAAGAATTCCGAGAGAACCTCCTCTCCTCTTGCGTTATCCACTTTGTTCACTGCAAGGAGGGTGGATTTTCCCTTCTTCCTCACCAACTCCACAAGATCAAAATCCAGGGGATGAGGACCCTCCTTTCCATCCACCACAAAAATGACAAGATCCGACTCACGGACGGCATAGTCAATTTGATCATTCACCAAGATCTCCCTCTCCTCTTCTGTCTTCGGGATAAACCCTCCCGTATCCACGATGAGAAAAGAGAATCCTCCCCAATCTACCTCACCATAGTTTCTGTCCCGGGTCACACCAGGTGTTCCTTCAACAATGGCAATCCTTTTACGGAGGATCCGGTTAAAGAGACTCGACTTCCCCACATTGGGGCGTCCCAAAATAGCGACAATCGGAAGACCCATCTTGAATTTCTCTAAAAGTATTCAATAACGAAAAAAGAGGATTTGATCATTACGATCCTATATCGTTCCAAACTAATATATCAAATCATCCCTTTTTATGCAAGGGGAAAAAACCTAACCGATGAAAATTAGTGAGTCTCTCTTCCTATCCCTTTCCATTTTTCATTGATCTGAATTTGTTCTTGATTCAGATGGGGAAAAGTGATATAAAGTTATCATATTCAAAGACCGTAACCTTGAGGCAGTGAGAATATGAAGGCATTGGTCCGTAAAGAGATCCTTGCAATCAAGCCTTATATCACCGGGAAACCCATAGAGGAAATCCGGAGGGAGTTAGGGCTCAAAGGGGAGATCATCAAATTGGCTTCCAATGAAAATCCCCTGGGCCCCTCCCCCCTTGCATTGGAAGCGATTGAACGGGAGTTGAGAAATCTCCATTATTACCCGGAGGGGACCGGTTTTTCCCTTCGGGAAAAATTAGCGGAAAGGCTCCAAGTCAATCGAGAGGAAATCATCTTAGGGGCAGGATCCTGTGAAGTGATTGAACTGATCGTCAAAGCTTTCGTTTCGAAAGGAGAGGAGGTCATCTCGTCCCAATATGCATTCACCATCTTTCAATTGGCGACTCGTATTGTCGGCGGTAAAAATGTAGTCGTCCCTGCCAAGGGATATGGTCATGACCTTCAAGCCATGAGATCGGCAATCACACCAAAGACCAAAGTGATTTTCATAGCCAACCCCAATAATCCGACGGGGACAATGAATAAGAAGGATGAGATCGCCCAGTTTTTAAATGAGGTGCCAGAAAATATAGCGACGGTTATGGATGAAGCCTACTATGAGTATCTGGAGCGAGAGGATTACCCGAATACTCTTCCCTACATAAAAGAGGGGAGAAATGTAATCATACTCCGTACCTTTTCTAAGGTACACGGATTGGCAGGTCTTCGAATTGGTTTTGGAATTGCGAAAAAGGAACTGATTCAACTCATACATCAGATCCGGGAGCCCTTTAATACAAGCCGAATCGCTCAGGATGCCGCCCAGGCAGCCGTGGATGATCAAGAGCACATCCAGAGATCCGTCCGAACCAATCGGGAGGGAAAACTCTTCCTCTATAAAGCACTTCAGAAAGAGGGCTTCAATTACCTCCCTTCGGAAGGCAATTTTATAACCATTGACCTCAAGACCAATGCCCAAAAGGTTTTCCAGAAACTCTTACGAGAGGGGATTGTGGTGCGACCTCTGGAGATGTACGGTTTATCCAATGCCATTCGGGTCACGGTGGGAACCCAGGCTCAGATTCGTAAATTCCTTACAGCCTTGAAGAAGGTGATGAAGCGCTGAAATGAATCCAGGATCAAAATTGAAAAATGGAAGGATTTGAAATCTGTAATCTCCTACGGATATTAAATTTTTTCTTGACAACCCATTTGCAAACCAGTAAGATGTAACCAACTTTGTGACAAAAGGCACAAGCAAAGAGTCTTGAAGAAACAGATCGGCCCCAGTGGGGTCACAAGGATTGCCCTCTATTATCGGGTTCTCAGCTCCTTGACCGAGGAAGGGGTGAGGTATGTCTCCTCCGAAGAGTTGGGAGAAAGAACGGGGAACAACGCAGCCCAGGTGCGGAAAGATCTCTCCTATTTCGGGAATTTTGGCAAGCCCGGGGTAGGATATGATCTCACAGACCTGCAAGACAAACTCTCCCAAATCTTAAGAAAGGAAGACAGCCGCAAGATGGCCCTGGTGGGAGTGGGAAATCTGGGCTCAGCTCTCCTCTCATACGACCGTTTCAAAGAAGAAGGGTTTCAGATCACGGCAATCTTTGATAATGATCGGCGGAAGATTGGTTGTCAAAGGGGAGGTCTGGTCATTCAAGATGTAACCGAACTCAAACCAATCCTATCTAAGGACGGAATCAGCATCGGGATCGTCACCGTCCCCTCTGCAGCGACTCAAAAAGTGGTGGACGAATTGATTGAAGTAGGCGTGAGGGCGATTCTCAACTTTGCTCCTTCTCGAGTTACTGTGCCGGATTTCATCATTCTCCAAAATGTAGATCTCTCTATCGAACTGGACCGTCTCTCTTTCTTCTTGGAAAATAAGGGTTCGATCCCTTCAAGAGCAAAATGAAAAAAGAGAGTCGTCTCTCCGATGAACTCCTCCATTACGGGAGTCTCGGAATCGAGATGCTGGTGGCGGTCGTAATTGGAACC
>JADFOU010000307.1 GCA_022562655.1 candidate division TA06 bacterium | reverse complement strand
CCATAATTGGGATCGGGTGAAATGCTCACCCCAGGGTTTGACCTTCCTGCTTCCCAGGGCATCCAGTGCATGGGCAGCGATCCCTAAGCCTAAAAAATAGACCACCACTGCGGCAACCAGACGATCCCAGTGGATCCTATCGGCCAGCATCGAGCCGATCACGATGAAGGAAAGCACCATCCCGGTGTAGGGAAGGAAGAGGAGGCCCACAAAGATCCTGAATCGTAAAGGTCCCCATCGAGGTACATACCACTCAGCACGGCGGTCTCTCTCTTCTTCCATCACGGTACCGCGTCCTATCCCTTAAAGCCCAAATGTTAAGCCAATATGATCCTCTTCACCCCTTCACAGTCCCGTGAGTCAACCCCTGAATGATAATTCGTTGAAGGAGAAAATGAAGATGAGCAAGATGGTGGATAAAAGGCCAGGGATGGCGATGGGAAAAATAACCTTTCGTAGAACCTGAGAGGGTAGGGACGGTGCCCCCTCCATAGCCCTTTCGGGCTACGAAGGACGAGCTCCGAATACTCGAAGGATTTTCAACCCTGCCAAAACTCGCAGGATCTACGACTTGACTTTTTGACATTTCTGTTATGCCCTGGGCATTCCTGCCTTTGCCCTCTTGTATAACTGACCAGGGGAAGACTACTTCAGTGACTGAAACGGAGGGTACCTGCAGCCAGATAACCGCGATATCCCCCCTCTCCTTTTTCCTTTCGAGGTCTTCTTGAACGATACCAAGGACCTGATCGGAGGGACGGAAACCCTCTAAGATGTCAATCTTATCCTCTATATCCTTCAGATTGGGATAACTTTTTCGACCGAGAATTTGATTCGTAAAGGGATTTACAGGGATGATCTTGAAGCCCTTCGAGAGAAGATAGGCAGGTACCCGATGGGAAGGCTTGTGTTCGAATCGAGACATCCCATAGACTGCAATCGTTCGGTATTTTTCAAATATTTCCCGAATGAGATTATCCGTTATCACAATTCAATTCCCTTCTAAACTTACTACCCTTACGAATAAAAAAATAGAGACAACGCCCTGTCTCTCAATTCTAGTAAATTAACAGTGATTCCCCCGATTCAACTTCTCCAGTTACCAATAGCCAGTTTCCTACAGCCCTTCATATTAACCTCCCTCCCTGGGGGAGTTTCCGGTTACGCAAGTATTCTCGTCAACTTCTTATCAATTGAACTCTTCTTAACAATCATTTTATCTCGGACTTCTTAGTAAGTCAAGATCTAACTTCTCATTCTTAACACGAATGTAGCAATGTAGAGAATGGCACACCACCATGGTTAAAATGTCAAAATGTCAACTCTAATTTCCTGAGAGGAGTCGAAAGGTCGAAGATCCCCCGTAGCCTGTCCTTCGTAGCCCGTTAGAGCAAGGAGGGCCTGTCCTTCACAGACTGTCCTTCATAGCTCATTTGAGCGTAGGAGGGCTCATTAGAAGCCTGCCCTCCGAAGCCACAAAGCGAAGGAAGGCAAAGGAGGGCTTGTTCGAAGCCTGCCCTCCGCAGACACCAAGTTGAAGGAGGGCGAAGGAGGGGCGTCGTCGTCCGTAGCTTGTTAGAGCGTAGGAGGGCACCGTCCCCACTGGTTCTGAAGTTGGACTGAAAGAGTCAAGTAACTTGACAGCCTGGGGAAAATCGACTATCTTAGGAAAACACTCATGACTGACCCGCGACAAGAACTGGTCCAACGCCTATTTCAGGGAACGGGGGAGACCTATGACTTTATGGTCAACTTTGCGACCTTCGGCATTGACAGGCACTGGAAGAAAAAGATCCTGGCCAAGGTCCCACCCACTTCCACAGGGGTCCTCGACCTGGCCTGCGGGACAGGGATCGTCACCTTCGCAATCGCAGAGCGATTCCCTCACTGCCGCGTGATCGGCGTCGATATGACGAAGGAGTACCTCGACGTTGCACGGTCAAAGGCAACGATACGGAAGGTCACCAATGTAGAGTTTATCCACCAGCGAGCGGAAGAGGTCTCTTTCAATGAGCCGTTTGATTGCGTCACTGCATCCTACTTAGCCAAATATGCAAACCTCCAGCAACTCACCCAAAACGTCAAAGGGATGCTCAAGGAGAACGGTCTCTTTCTCATGCACGACTTCACCTACCCCTCCACCCCGTGGGGTTCATCTTTGTGGGAACTCTACTTCAAACTGCTCCAGACCCTTGGAAGCCGGTTTTATCCAAAGTGGCGAACGATCTTCTATGGCTTACCCGACGTGGTGCGAAGCTCAACGTGGGTCTCCGAACTCACCTCCTCACTTCACCGATATGGCTACACCCAGATCACCATTGAACGCTTGATCCTCGGCGCCGCCACAATCATCACGGCCAAGAACGGAGAATCAAAAGGCCCAAGCCCAAGAGGATCACACCGAGGCTGATGGATTTGAGGATCTTCTCATACTGCTTCATCTCTTCTATTGGCGACCTGCCGCTATCTGGACCGCCAAGCGGTTGTGAGCTCCGCTTGAGTTCCTTGTAGGGACGGGATGCGTTGATCTCCACATAACTCAAGAACCCCATGGCGAAGGCCACCATGACGGCTGCCAGGGAGACCCGATTGGTTTGGATGATATAGCCTGCCAGGACAGGGAGCATTCCCCAGGAGAAGGAAAACCAGGGATCGGTGTGAAATTTACCGTTGAACCACTCGAGATTGTAGGCAAAGACGAAGAACCCTTCCAGAAGAGCGATCATCCATAATAGGGGAAGGTCGCGTGTGATGATATAATAGATCGCAATCGCATAGGCGGCCACTAAAGTCGCAATGACCATAGCCCATAATTGGGATCGGGTGAAATGCTTACCCCAGGGTTTGACCTTCCTGCTTCCCAGGGCATCCAGTGCATGGGCAGCGATCCCTAAGCCTAAAAAATAGACCTCCACTGCGGCAACCAGACGATC
>JADFOU010000306.1 GCA_022562655.1 candidate division TA06 bacterium | reverse complement strand
TAACGCAAATCCCGTGCCAATCCCTTCCCATCTGACCCAAAAATTGCCACATTTTTCATAACCGATTTGATAACGGAAGGAAGAAAAACAGAAAAAGTGACTACGGATTTTGACGAGGGGTTAAAAATGACATGACGAGGAACCGTTTGAGGAGGTGTTGTAACGAAATGTTACAAAAGATGGTAACGAATCATTACGCAGCGCGGTAACGATTGAGGTGATAGGTTTCTATCTTACGATCGAGGCGGGGGCGTGAGATCCCCAGGAGGGAAGCGACCCTTCTCTTATTCCAGCTGTAGGCTTCCAGGGCCTTCAGGATATGATCCCTTTCAATCTCCTCAAGAGGCATGGGACGGGAAACGCTTTCTTCTGAGACTATTGTTGCGTCTGAGGGACGTAAAAGGTCCATCGGGAGATGTTCCGTCTTAATCTCATTCCCGGGAGCCAACACCATGCCACGTTCGATCGCATTTCTGAGTTCCCTGATATTCCCCGGCCAGTTATACGCAAGAAGGAGCCCCATCGCTTCGGCTGAGATTTTTGGCGCGGCGCGTCCCAGCTCCTGACTGAACTGTTGGATAAAGAAATCGATCAAGAGGGGAATGTCTTTGCGTCGCTCCCGAAGCGCGGGAAGGCGAAGCTCAATGACCTTCAAGCGATAATAGAGGTCTTCCCGGAACATCCCTTTCTTTGTGGCTTCCTCCAGATTCTTGTTCGTGGAAGCGAGAATGCGTGCTTTGGTATGGATCGTTTCGTTCCCTCCGATCCGCTGAAATTCACGTTCTTGGAGTACCCGCAAGAGTTTCGCCTGCGTATTCAACGCCATTTCCCCAATCTCATCCAGAAAGATTGTTCCACTCTCTGCCTGTTCAAATTTACCGATTTTCCGTTCGTGGGCATCTGTAAAGGCTCCCCTCTCATGGCCGAACAGCTCACTTTCAAGGAGAGTCTCCGAGAGATTCGCACAGTTGAGGGATATAAAGGGACGATTCTTCCGGCTTCCCCCATAATGTAAAAGGCGGGCGATGATCTCTTTTCCGGTGCCGCTTTCGCCTCGGATGAGAACCGTCGAATCTGCCTGAGCAAGACGTTCCACGAGTCCCAAGAGCTCACGAACAGAAGAGGCGTCACCGACGAAACGCTCGCTTTGACCGAGGGTCTGCCGAAGGCGCTGATTTTCCTTCTGGAGATGCGCATGCAGTTTCGCATTCTCAATGCCAACGGCCGCCTGATTGGCGATCGCTCCGACAAGTACAAGATCGTCTTTACTAAACGAACCTTGCGTGAGTGTGTCTAACTGAATGACGCCTAACGTGGCTTCCTTTTTCTTCAAAGGGACACAGAGAATACTGTGAATCGGACCTTTTTGGACACTCCGGCTTTTTTGAAATCGGACATCATGCGTTGCATCAATGCTCAGGAACGGCTTCTGAGACTTCAGCACGTGATGCAGCACCGTGTGACTGATGAACTGATCGATCTTTTCATCCTTTGGCGTGCGAGAACGTCTTAGGGCAACATAAGTCTTCGTGGAGGGCTCGTTGAAAAGAAAAATGAACCCATGATCGGCTGGGACGAGTCCAAAAAGAACACTCATGAGTTCATTCAGAAGTTTATCAAGATCAAGGTAAGACCCGAGACTGTTCATGACCCCATACATGATGAGAAGCTTCTGATGGTCATTGAGGAGCCCGGCAGATTCTTCCTGCGTGAGGTTCTCAGGGAGAAAGGTTCTCTCTTCTTGGTAAGGCTTTTTCTTTTCTAACGATTCGGTCACCTTGAAGACCTCCTACCTTAAGCAAAAGAAAAACCCTATCCGAACTGGATAGGGTCTCTTTGCTTCGGCAACCAGGCTACCTTAGTCTCACCTGCGCAAGACGTTAGGCCCTTTAGCTTTGTGCCCTATCCTTTCGGATAGTTTACCTTTATCGGTACCTGAATCGATTTACCTTTGACGGTACCTGAATCGACTTTCTCTAAGTGAAATTATACCATAAATGGTAACGAAATACAAGACTTGGAGAGTAACGAAATGTAAGCTCTAGGGGGACCTACAGAGGTTTCGAAGTGTCTGTTTGAACTCCTTCTTTTGCTATACTATAGAACATGAAAGCTTCTCGAATTCTCCTCCTCATTCCTACCCTTTCCTATCGCGCACAGGCCTTCATGGAAGCGGGGCGTAAGCTCGGCGTTGAGATCGCCGTCGGATCGGACCAACGCCAAGTCTTATCAGAATTTGCGCCAGGGAAATCAATGATGCTCAATTTGAGAGAACCTGAAGAGGCGACCAAAACAATTGTCAAATTTGCAAAAATGTACCCAGTCAATGCCATCGTCCCAACGGATGACGACACGACGATTGTAGCCGCGATGGCTTCAGAGGCGTTATCCCTTCCGCACAACCCGGCCGGTTCCGTCATGGCGACGCGAAATAAATATCGCTTCCGCGAACGGATGTCCCACGTCGGCCTTCTTTCACCCCACTTTGAGCTTCTTTCCGTTGGTGACAACCCAGAAGGGGTGAGCCCTCGCATCCCCTTCCCCTGTGTTCTCAAACCGCTTGCCCTTTCTGCAAGTAGAGGGGTGAGCCGTGCCAATGATCCCTCTGAGTTTATCGCGGCATTTCACCGGCTCACGGCGATCCTCCGCGAGCCGGATGCGATTGCACGCGGGAAGGGTGAGGCCCGTCAAATTCTGATCGAAGAATACATTCCGGGGAAAGAAGTGGTGTTGGAGGGAATTCTTTTGGAAGGAAATCTCAAGCTATTGGCGCTCTTCGACAAACCTGAACCCCTTGAGGGTCCCTACTTTGAGGAGACGATTTATGTGACACCCTCCCGACTCCCAAAGGCCATCCAAGACAAAATCAGAGCCACAGCGATCCGGGTCGTGGAGATCGTCGGTCTACGAGAAGGTCCCATTCATGCAGAATTCCGCA